>JAIMBH010000004.1 GCA_023511485.1 Bacillota bacterium
CCCTTTTTCTCACCCAATTCTATTTTACACCCGATTTTTGACGTGTCAAAAGCAGCAAAGCTTTCAACAATCTAATTTTAAGCGAAACCGGGCACCTACTGCCAAAAACAATAAAAAGTAAAACAATAAAGGGCTTAAGATAACCTTCGCTTCGTTGTCCTTCCCCAACTGGGGCTCATATCAGTTCCTGTAAACACCTCGGGTTTACTCACCCAACATACCAACAGGACTCTCTCCTACATGACAACTTATGCCCGACCGTCGATCCCATCCATAACGGTGGGGTACGCCAGCCTTCTTCTACTATCTTAAGCCCTTATATATACAATTTTTAAATTTGAGAGCAAGTCGCTGCTCTCCCTTTTACTATAACTCTAAAATCTGGAATCCGTCAATACAAAATACACTATTCTTTCAGGATAGCACCTACTCTGAGCTGCTAATATAAAAAATAAATAAGCTAATTTTTTCAAGAGCAGTTCTTCGTATGCTATCGACCTACCGGCAGTTCTACCGGTAACTATTTGGTAATTATTATATCGGCATTACCAATATTTACCTTTATACATCGCCTTAATAAAATCACCTTAATAAAAATTTCCTTAACGCTTACTGCTCTTTACCGCTTTAAGAGTATGGTAAAACCATACCGCTTCGATGCCCGTTATCTCAATGACACCCTACCATAATGTCACCCTAAACACATAAGTAAAGGATAATCACTATTGTTAGGGCTCTCTATAATACTTATCCTAAGATAAGGATGTATGAAAACTTTTAGCAGGAGAAGTCATGGCCGTAAATATAGCTTTGGTTACCCTTTCGCAATTGCTTGAAGATTTCAATTTTACCGATGCCGCCGGCAGAATCGTTCAGTGGGTAAAAACCAACGGGCCAGAGGTCATTTTTATCCTGGCCATCAGCGCTATAGCCTATAAGCTGCTCAGTATAACCATAGACCGGGCTATAGCATTGATCAGCAAAGATACGTTTCTAACTGCGGAACAGGCTAAACAGCGTGCCAAGACATTGGGGTCAGTCCTTAAAGCCCTGGCAAGATTCGTTATCGCCTTTATTGCCATTCTGATGATCATCGACAGGTTTACGAACATCGGCCCGTTGCTTGCCGGCGCCGGCATCGCCGGCGTTGCCATTGGCTTTGGCGCGCAGAGCCTTGTTAGAGATTTCATCTCGGGATTTTTTATCCTTTTTGAGAATCAATACGGTGTGGGAGATGTCGTTCAAATCGGCTCCAGCAAGGGAACGGTCGAAGACTTAGATTTGCGCACAACTAGGCTCAGAGATATTCAAGGAAGGCTTCATATCATACCAAATGGCGAGGTCAAGCTAGTAATAAACCAATCGCGGGGCTGGGCAAGAGCTATCGTTGATATCGGTGTTTCAAATCAGGTAGATCCGAATAAAGTAAAACAAATAATGCAGGAAGAGATGGATATACTTGCCGGTGCAGCCGAATGGAAGGAAATCCTTTTCGAACCACCCCAAGTTTCAGGCATTGAAGAGTTCAGAGAGAACGCTATGATCATCAGGGTTTCGGCGGTAACTAAACCTGGTCACCAGGACAGCCTGGCAGAGCAAATCAGAACAAGCATCAAAACCCGTCTGGCAAGAGAAAACATTGAAGTCATAGGAAAACCGTAAAAATAGCGGGAGTTAAAAACTCCCGCTACCGTGGATATTTTGACTTACTTGGCTTACTCAGAATAAGCCAGCCCAGTGGATAACTGCCAGCACCAGAGCAAGAACCAATAATATGTAGATAATGTTAGCTACCGCAGCGCTAAATGTGAACACACCTAACAACTGTAACAGGGCCAGAATAACTAAGATAACAAGCACCACGTACAAAATATTCCAGAACGTACTTGCGGGTCTTGTTGCCATCATCTTCACCCCCCACAGTTTTTGATGTACCCAAAATTTGTCATCAAAAACAGTAAACGTGCAGTTAAGAGTAATCCCGCGCTAACTATTGCTTGGCTGTGCTAACTATTGCTTGGCAGAGGATGGCTTTGCAATGAGTCTTAATACAATTAAGCCACCGACCAAAATGATTAAATAATAGGTGAGAAATCTCCAGATTACAATAACTGGAGCAAGAAGCGATTTTACTACAAGACCATTTAACAAACCTGCAAGTGCCGTCTCAACAAGGCCAGTCCCACCTGGTGTTGGAGATGCCGGTGCAACGCTAAATAAAAGAAAAAGCCTGAACAACAGCTGTGCAAAGTTGCTCTGTAGCCCAAAAGCAAGCATTACTAAAGGTAAAACAGAGAATATGGCCGACCAGGCAATCATCTCCGCCACAAACACAGCGATAACCGCAAGCAGGTTTGCACCCGAGAAGAGGTCCTTTAGGTTTGAGCTAAGATGTTCGATCTCGCGATTTAACCGTGCCCGCATATTATTGAGTCGAACCTCGCCCAGCAGTTTTAGAAATACAGGCCGCTCCAGGATGCGGGCTACGGCACTTTTTGCGCTCCCAGGTTTCTTGATAAAAAATAAGATGATAAGAGACCACACAGCAGCTGCAGCGGCGATGCTCAGCAGTCCCGCCCTGGCAGTACCGGACAGCTTCGAACCAAAGGCTAGAAAGATTACCAAACCCAGCACAACAAATAGCCACGAGGAGATGGTTGCCCGACTGCTTGTAACTGCGGTCGCTTGCCCGGGAGACAGCCCATCGTTGGTCAGTATAAAAATTTGTGCCGGAACCAACCCTGAACCGAAAGGCGTTACAAACCCAAAAAAACTCCCCCCAAGATAGATACTGAAGGACTTTGGGAGGCTGATTGGCTTCTTAACCGCCCGCGTCAAAATGTAGAAAGGTATTGCACTGAAAAGCCAGCTCAAAAAAACTGAGAGTACGGCAAGGCCAATATATATGAGGCGCACGTTCTTTAGGGCCGATATGGTGTCTTTGTTGAATGTAAGCAAGCTAATAACTGCAATAGCAAAAATGCCAAGCAGGATAACTATTGCTAAACCCTTTCTCGCCCTATCTAGATCTATTCTTTGTTGCATGCTAGTTCTTAAGTTTATAAGATAAGTGAAATTGAGTCTATCCTATTTATCCTACATCCATGAGTTCGTCGGTGCCGAAGTCTTCCCGCAGACCCTGAAAAGCCTGCTTATGCTCCCTGGCCTGTTTTAGTATAACCTCTGCTAGCGAGCGTAGCTGCGGGTCCCAAATCTCGTCTATGTGCAGTTCGTATTCTCTTACGATTTGGGATTCGAGGTCGTAATCGGCTCTCATCATATGTTCAAACTCGTTTGGCATTACAAGCTCATAGTGGTCTGTTGAGGCACTGCCACCTGCATCTTCGATCCCCGTTACCAGCCATTCAATATGGCTATTCTCTTCATTTATGATGTCGGCCAGAATGTCCTGGGCGGGCTCATGCTCTATCCTTGTAAGATGCAATTCGTATTGCAGTTTTGCGGTTCTTGCTAAACGCAAAAACTCGTTGAAGATGTCATAAAGATGTTGGCGAGATGATGCCATTAATTAAACCTCCGGTTTTAACAGTTGCTTAAGCTACCGGTTGCCGGTGCTGCAGCTAATATTTATTTCTGCAGCACCGCAGCACAAACAAACTACAGCACGATTATTTCTTTCCCACAAAATAAGTAGTTAAAGCGGAGCTTTCTAAACTCTTGTTCTAGAGAGCATCCTCAATGTGTAAATCATCTGTACCGGAGCTGTACTCACAGGAGTTCAATTTGTCAACTGAGTCGAACTCCTGAATGAACTCTATTCTCTCGATAACTCTAATCATGGCCTTGACAACAACAGGATCAAACTGAATGCCAGCGGTATCTTTGAGTCTGATGGCTCCTTGGTGGAGAGACATCGCTTTTCTGTATGGCCTGTCCGATGTTATCGCTTCCAGGGCATCTGCAACGGCCAAGATGCGTGCTCCTAAGGGTATATCACTGCCAGACAGGCCAGATGGATATCCCAAACCGTTAAACCATTCGTGGTGGTGTAAAACAATCGGCACAACATCCTCAAGAAATTTAATCGGGCGGATTATTTCGGCGCTAATTACCGCGTGTTGCTTCATGGCCTCCATTTCATCCATCGTGAGTTTATCTGGTTTGTTCAGCACGCGCTCATCTATTCCTATTTTGCCTATATCGTGAAGCAGACCGGCGCATTCTATTGTCTGGACCTCCTTTTGGCTCAAGCCAAGTTCCTGAGCAAGAGCTACCGAAAGCTGGCTTACCCTTGCTGAGTGATTTGCTGTGTATTTATCCCGCGCATCGATTGCATTAGCAAGAGACTTGATTATATCGAGAGACAACTTGCGGTTTCCTTCAGACAGCATTGCACTGTTTACCGCAATGGATGTTTGCTCCGCAAACAGCTTCAGCCGATCGACGATTGTCCCATCGAAATCACACTGGTTTTTATACCACACGTTTATACTTCCAACCGTATGGCCCTCGTTAATTAGCGGTGCTGACAGAACCGATTTTATTTCAAAACCCGCGTAGATATGTTTTATGTTTTCGGATAATGCCGCCGATTTTATGTCTGCCAAAGACACCACGTCTCCAAACTTGATAGCAGGGCAAAAATCCTTATCAATGACTTTGCCTATTAAGGCCTTCTTAAGCCGTAAGGATTCATCAGAGCTAAATCCATACATGCTTTTAATCTGAAAAAAACCTTTATTGTCAAGCATAGTAACGCAACAATAATCAGCGCCAAAAAGCTCACAAATCTTCTCGGTTATTAGACCAAATATAGAATCAAGATTCTGCCCACTGAGAATTGCCGAGTCGATTTCCATCAATAGGTTAAGCTCTTTGATTCTATCCTCAAGCTGGCGAGTATACTTACGAATTACACCATACGAATCAGCAGTCATCTGCCGGATTTTATCGAACGACCTGGAAAGAAGCTGCACGTCTTCATTGCCGGAAAAACCAATTGGAGCCTGCAGATTGCCCTCAGCGATTTGCTCAGCTGCAGATGCCAGTCTATACAGCGGCTTGAATGTTATTTCATTCATCAGATACAAATCGATTGTTACCAGCAGGATATCGACTAAAATTATGAAGATCAGATTCGGAACAGCGGCAGCCAGTTTACTCGGTTCATCCCTGATCGGAAACCATATCGCTAATGCATAAATATTTGGCAAAATAGTAAGTATATAAAGAACCCATACCGATATTTTTTTATCTAAAAACTTTGTCAACAACGCAACCATCCTTAGTAATGCAACCTTCCATTGCTCTTGCTTAAGCCATACTTATAGCGACTCTGAATCCATTGTCGCCTGAAGAACCGCTTCGAGAGATGTCCTGCCCTGAACAACTTTGTTTATGCCCGACATCCTGAGCGTTCTGAAATCATTTTTCATCGCGGCTTCCCTAATGCGAACTGCCGGCGCTTTGCCCACTATCAGTTCTTTTAGCTCATCATTGATCTCCATAACTTCAAATATCGCTTCGCGCCCTTTGTATCCAGCTCCCTTGCACTCAGAACATCCAAACGCACGGTAAAATAAAAATTTGCCGTCATCCGGTATTCCCAGCTGTTTCAGCAACTCTGGAGCAGGCTCATACGGCTCCTTACAATGCTGGCAAAGCGACCTTACCAGACGCTGTGAGATAATGCCGAGAATGGATGAGGCAACCAGGAACGGCTCGATACCCATCTCAATAAATCGAGCCGCCGTTGAGGAGGCATCATTGGTATGAATTGTAGAAAAAACAAGATGCCCTGATAGGGCTGCATGAATCGCTATCTCTGCTGTCTCCTTATCCCTAATTTCTCCTACCATGATAATATCTGGGTCCTGGCGAACTATCGATCTTAGTCCGCTCGCAAATGTCACTCCAGCCTTAGGGTTAACCTGGACCTGGTTTGCCAGTCTTAATCTGTATTCAACCGGGTCCTCAATAGTGACTACATTTTTTTCAACAGTTGTTATCGCATTTAAAGCCGCATAAAGGGTGGTTGTTTTACCGCTGCCGGTTGGGCCAGAAACAAGCACCATCCCATAGGGCCTGTTAATCATGCGTCTAAACTTTTGCAAATCCCGTTCGTCAAAACCCAATCCATCAAGATTAATTAACGATTTATTCTTTTCCAACAGCCTTAAAACAACTTTCTCGCCGTAGATTGTAGGTAGCGTGGATACCCGGATATCAACGCTTACATTGCTAACACTAACTGAACAGCGTCCATCTTGGGGCGCCCTTTTTTCGGATATGTCAAGATCGCTCATCACCTTTAGTCTTGATACAACGCCCGGGTGCATATCCATAGGAACAGTCATCGTGCGATGCAATATGCCGTCAACCCGGTTTCTGACCTCCATGCCTCCTTCAGTTGGCTCGATATGCACATCGCTTGCCTTGTCTTTAATAGCCTGGGCTATTATCGTATTGACCAACCTTACAATCGAATCATCTGAGATATTGCGGCCAACTATAGGACCAACGCCAGCTGAAGGTGTATACGTAACCGAAATATCCAGGCCATATCCATTCTCCAGGCTCCGTGCCCAATAATATTTATCTATGGCCTCAAGGATGCTTTTCTCCGAACACACAACCGGATTTACCTCGCAGCCGCTAGCCCCGCTTATATCATCTATAGCGTAAATATCCAGCGGATCGGCCATAGCCACCGTTAGGACGTTGCCCTTTTTAGAGATCGGTATAGCTTTATGTCTTCGCGCAAGCGCTTCCTGAATCAAGTTTACGGCCTGCTCATCAGGCTTAATCTGCTCTAAATCTACGCATGGCATATTCAGCTGCCTGCCAAGAAACTCGATCATAGTCTCTTCGCTTACAAAACCGAGTTTTTTAAGCACAGCACCAAGCCTTCCACCTACTTTTTTCTGTTCGGCAAGTGCAGTATCCAGCTGTTCTTTTGTTATAACCCCGTATGCCACAAGCAGTTCCCCAAGCGGAATCCTGCTGATTGAACGCTTCACGTAACCCCCAACAATGCTGAACTTTGCTATTCTATTCCATTACATCGGCAGCCCTGAGACCTCTCTTGACACGTAATAAATGCTTTATGCAGCCGTTTTGCATACTAAGAAGGTTGGATTTACAAGGTGGAGGATGAATTTTCGCTGTTCATTAAGGGTAAAATTAATTATATGGATTTAGACCAAAGACTGCTGGCATAAGACGTAAAAATCTTAAAGGGAGGATCAGATAGACCAAACGCCTGCAATAAATTGCAATATATATTGATTTTAGGATTTACAATATTGCGCCTATTTGGATGGATGCTATGCAAAGACAACGTCACTACAGCATAAAAACTAAGCTTATGGTAATATATTTGCTCATTGCTGTACCCCTTATCGCCCTTCTTGCGGCAGCATTTTACGAGCGATACCGCGCCGATCAAAGAAATGTCTTAACAGAGAGATTTGATATTGCAAGGCTTACCGCTTCAAATTTCGATTTATTCGTCGACCAAACCGTGCGCACCGAAATAATCGCTGGAAATACCATAATCGACCAGAATCTTAATACTGAAGATACCAGTAGATTGCTGACCAGGATTGTCGAGAGCAGGCGCGCAGCCAAAGAGCGACGCTCTCTCTTTTCTAATGCAGTTTTCACAAATAGAGATGGAATTGTACTTGCGGCAGCTATCCCCAATACGGTAGGAGAAAATAGATCCAATCGCCCTGCCATTAAAGAAATTATCGACGGGAAAGAGTCGGCCGTTGGTGATTTGCAGGTTAATGCTGATGGTGAGCCAGGTTTTGTAATCGCAACAGGGATAAAAAGAAACAACAACCTCGTCGGAATTGTCGGCATATCGGTTAAAGCAAACCAGCTTACAGATGTTTTTGATATTATTATACAGCAGGGCGGTGCAAACATAGTCGACTCAAGCGGTCACCTGATTTATCAAAGCCAAACGCCATCTATTCCTTTAAGCAAACGTGACTGGAGCCAAGAGACTTTTGTTAAAACAGCCCTTGCAGGTAAGGTTTACAGGACAACGGGTATTGTCTTTCCACTTGATGGAAGTTTCCGCACAGGCGTTGAGGTACCTATACGAAATATCAGATGGGCAGCAGGATCATTCGTGCCCGTAGAATCCGTTTTAGCCCCAGTCAGACAAACCGCGCTGGTAAGTGCGTTTTTAGCCCTGTTAACATTAATCATCACGTTAACTCTGGCTTATGTGCTTGGAAACCGCATTGCCGAAAGTCTAATTACCCTTAAAAGCCGCATGAGAGACGCGCCAAAAACCGGTTTTACCGAACGTGTCTTCCTACAAACCGGCGATGAGATTGAAGACCTGGCAAATAGCTTCAACCAGATGCAGGATGAAATACTTGCTGCACAAACGGAGCAAAGACGTCTTCAAGAGCAGCTTCAAGAGAGAAATAAAGAGTTAGCAGAGCTCTATGAAATGCAAAAAAACATTGCATCCGTCCTTCAGGAGAGCCTCCTGCCCAAAATTGCACAGAGATTAGACCATCTCGAGATAGGCCTAAAACTTGAATCAGCAACTGAGGCCGCACTTGTCGGTGGAGACTTTTTTGATTTTTTTGAGATATCAGACAATAGGTTTGGTATCGTTATAGGCGATGTCTCAGGCAAGGGGATTGAGGCTGCTACGCTTGCTGCGATGGTTCGAAACACTATCAGAGCTTTTGCTTATGATGGCCTGTCACCAGCAGAAGTCGTCAAAAAAGTAAATGAGGTTTCAATCCTTGAGACCCCGCCATCAATATTTGTAACCCTGTTCTACGGAGTATTTAACGCTGAAAATTACGAACTTACTTACACGAACGCCGCTCACTGGCCGCCTGTTGTGTATAACCCTGCTCAGCAGACTTTTTATACACTCGAAACAGGTGGGCTCCCGCTGGCAATATTCCCGAAAGCAGATTACACTAACCACGCTATAAAGCTTGCGCCTGGATTAATAATCGTTCTTTACACCGATGGAGTTGTCGAGTCAAGGATAGACACCAGGTTCTTTGGCCAATCCGGCCTCGAGGAGTCGATAAAAAGTCATGCATTTCTTTCATCAGACGAAATTGCACAATCTATTGTTAAAGATGCAAAATCATTTGGAGGAGAGAAACTCCTGGACGATGCCGCAGCTTTTGTCATTAAAACCGCCTAAAACGCGCAAACTTTGGCTTATTCTTCTTGCTTATCCACGACTGGTCAGCCGTATGCCGGCCATATTCTTCTATTAAATGAGCCGAATTAAATGAGCCGAGAGGGAATATATGTGATACTATCATATTAGAAATGATTTCTGCCGACACCGTGGTGGGAGAAATGCTTGATGTAAATACTAAAAGAGACGATAGCTCGAATATCCTCGTGTTAACCTTCCGGGGTGAATTCGATATCGTGCACAGAGATATAATTGATAGTTACCTGACTGAGGCGATTTCCAAACTGCCTAGGGCTTTGATTATCGATCTATCGGATATATCTCTAATCGATAGCTCAGGAATAGGCATTTTGATTGCCCACCATGCTAAATTGAAAAGCACGGGTATCCGCATGGCGCTTGTCGTAAACCATAACAATAACCTTATAGAAAAACTCGAGCGCATTGGAGTTTTTAGCGATATTGGCATAGATAGCTACAAAACCCTAGATGAAGCTATGTCTTCTCTTGCCAACCTTAATCAGTAGCCTGCTTTTTATATGTAACGCCAATTTCAGCTAGCCTACTCCAAATGCTGCGGAATGCTAATCACAACTGCATTTGGCCAGAAAAATAATATTGCCCTCAAAACAAGTGCAGTCTGATTGTGTAAGAAGTATTCCCACCAATGCGAGACAACAAATTCCGGAATTACAACCGACATGATGTCGTCGGTCATTTCTTTATCAATTTGGCGCAATCTGGCTGTAATGGGACCAACGACGTCACGGTACGGAGATTCCAGTATTTCGAGCGGTATCCCAAAGTTAAGCTGCCTCCACCGCTTTTTAACTTTCTCAGTTTCAGCTTCGTCAATATTGACGTGTATTGCACGTATAATGGTTGGATTCAAAGATTGCGCGTACCTTACGGCAAGTACGGTTCCTACATGAACCGTTGAAACAAGTACAACTATGTTGTGCTTAATCGGTGGGATAGACTTTAGCTGCTCAATGGTAAGCTGCCCAGCAATTGATATGTAATGCCGGTGTATACCTCTGAACATTAATACAAGGATTGGAGCTGCAATCAGAACTATCCATGCTCCATCCAGAAACTTTGTTATTGCCTGGATGGCCGCAACAACCAGCGTTGTTGCGGCACCAATTCCATTAATGGTGGCTCGGCGCCACCACCCCTGCCCTCGTGTGTCGTACCAGTGTTTGACCATCCCGGATTGCGAGAGTGTAAATTCGGTGAAAACACCGATTGCATAAAGGGGAATCAAGCTATTTACATTAGCATTAAAAATAGCTATAAGAAGCCCCGCGAAAAACGCAAGCAGGATAATCCCGTTCGAAAATGCAAGCCGCGAGCCACGCGTCCTGAGCTGACGCGGCAAGTACTTATCCTGTGCCATAATTGAAGCAAGGGTCGGAAAACCAGCAAAGCTTGTATTTGCCGCAATAACTAAAATGACCAGAGTGGTTATTTGGATGTAATAGTAAAAAAAGCCTGACCCAAAGATACCCCGTGCAAGCTGTGAAATCACGGTTTCTGTTTCGCTTGGCAGGATTGCAAAAAGCCGGGACAATATTGTTATGCCTAAAAATAAAGAGCCCAATATAATACCCAAAACAGCGAGCGTGATGCGTGCGTTTTGAGCTGCAGGTTCCTTAAAAGACGGTACACCGTTTGCAATTGCCTCAATACCCGTCAGTGCCGCAGAACCAGAAGCGAAAGCCCGCAGGATAAGGAAGGTGGTCAACGGCACTGTTGCCCTAATAGCAACCTCCCCGCTCGCTGGAGGTATATGATAACCACTAAAGTAGAGCACAAAACCATAGATTACCATCCCGGCGAGGCCTAGTATAAACGCATAAGTTGGAATAGCAAATATGCGGCCGGATTCTCGGACTCCACGCAAATTGGCGACTGTTATTAACACAAGTGCAAAAATTGCCAACTCAACCCTAAAATTCAAGAGTGCGGGAAAGGCAGAAGTAATAGCGGCAACGCCGGCGCTAAGACTAACAGCAACAGTAAGAGTATAGTCGATCAACAATGAAGCTCCTGCTATAAGACTTGGTAGCTCGCCAAAGTTCTCTTTCGCTACAATATAGCCGCCACCCCCGCCCGGATAAGCAAGGATTAGCTGGCGATATGAGATAACAACTATGGAAAGCAAAAGTGCGATAGCAATTGCAATCGGCACAGAATATAAAAACGCACCCGCACCCGCTGCTACAAGCGCAATAAGAATTTCCTCTGTTGCGTACGCAGTCGATGAAAGAGCATCTGGTGCAAACAATGCCAACGCATAACGTTTAGGTAATCTCTCTGCGGCCAAACGCTCTGTAGGCAAAGGTCTACCAAGTAAAAGCCGTTTGATATTCACGTAAGCCAACTAACTCGACCCCATCCGTTAAATTGTCAACCGCAACGGAAAACTTCAATCATAAAACTTAAATCAATTCAAGTATTTTTACCCGCATATGCTAGCTCTTAGCTCTGAAATCCCAGCTCCCAGGGTATGAGGAATAAACGTGAATGGTAAATGTAAGCCAAATCATAGTTGAGGTATTAGCTAAAAGAGATGCAGTGATATGCAACTAGCGCAGTATATTCGTTTTAATCGTATAGCGATGGCGAAAAGCGAACAGCAACTAATGCAATATCATCTACCAATTTACCTTGCGCAAAATCGTTTGCAGATTTAAGCAGTACATGTACCGCTTTACAGGGATCTTTCACTTTCATGTCCGCGATGGTTACTAAGATTCTTTCCTCGCCAAATAACTCAGCTCCCCTCCTTGCTTCCACTAAACCATCGGTATATAGAAGTAAACCCTGCCCTTTCTTAAGTCTTAAACAATATTCTACATAGCTGCAGTTAAATGACCCTAATGGAAATCCCTGTGTGATATTAAGAAGGCTGCAGCCATCGTTCCCGCAAAGTACGGGCAAAGGATGGCCCGCACTTGCAATCCTGACATCTTTAGTTGCAACATCAAGAGTTAGAAACGCAGCTGTCGCAAAGTTTTCATTAGATAATTGCCGCATAAGAGTCTGGTTAGCCCGGTTAAGTACAAAAGAAGGCGAGGGATCTATATAGGCAAGCGTTCTGATAGTACTTCTTATGGTCTCTGTTAAGCCCGCAGCTTCAATCCCTTTGCCGGAAACATCACCTATAACCATAGCAATCGACTGATCGTCGAGCTCGAATATGTCATAGAAATCTCCTCCGACTATTTCGCCCCCTAAAGCCGGTTTATAAACAACCTCAACATCGAGAGCCGGTAGAGATGGTACCGGCCGGATCAGATTCTCCTGTAGAGTCCTAGCAATCCTGTGTTCCAATTCGTAGAGACGTGCGTTTTCGAGCGCCAGCGAAACTGATGCGGCAAGCTTATTAATGAAATCAATCTGGGCATCCGAAAAAGTCGTTCTCGAAAAGAATGTAAGCTTTAGTATACCGATCACTTCACTTTTAAATGCAAGGGGTGTAACAATGATCGAGCGAACACCATACCGCTTCATCAATTCAGGATCAACCCTTGCATCATTATAAGCATCACTAATAACAACTGTTTCTTTTGTCTGGATTACAATATCTATATACTTTGTCTCATCGCCAGTTAATCGAGTATTAGCAGAAACGCCCCCAGCACCGTATTTATATCTTGTAAACCATTCATCGCCCTCTTTAATAGCAATTGACGCATTATCAGCACCAAGAGCCCTAGCTGATTCCGCTATAGCTTTCTGCATTATCTCATCAACATCCAATGTTGAGTTTATGGCCGCATTAATCTCATTTAGAGCATCGCTCAGCCTTTTTGCATTCCTGCTATCAGTCATATCCCGGTCAATGGCCTGTATATACCTGCGACCTGCAATATCCAGAAGATGAACGTGAGCCTCAACCGGAAATTCTGTACCGTCTTTTTTGCGGTGCATAACTTCAAGCTTAATTTTCTCTCCACTTAGAATTCGTTTCATTCTTTCAGGCACTTTAGCCGCTTCATCCGGCGCATCAAGGTCCTTGATGTTAAGCTTTAGCAGCTCCTCAATTGTATAGCCGTGCATGTCCGCTGCCGCTTGGTTAGCTGCAATTATTCGGCCAATATCTTCACCTTCGGCTTCCATAATCAAAATAGCATCAGCTGCATCTTCAAAAAGGGCTCTGTAGCGCTCTTCGCTTTCCAGTAAAGCCCTCTCTATGCGCTTGCGATTGGTGATATCGGTTACCATGCCAAGTGAACCGATATAGTTCCCATCTCTATCAAATAGCGGACTTGCCGACATAATTACCCATAGACTGGTTCCATCCTTACGTCGAAACCTAAAATCAAACTGTTCTTTAATACCTTGGCGACGTCGGCGAAGGCGGTTTTTCGAAACAGCCTGAACTTCTTCATCCATAAATGCGAACGAGGACATCCCAATCATTTCATCGGCGGTATAACCAAGCATTTCGGCCATCCTATTGTTAACAAATACGGTTTTGTTGTCGGGCCCTAAAACCCAGACGCCCTCGTTGGCAGTTTCAATAAGCTGGCGATACCGTTCTTCGCTCTCCTTAATAGTACGCTCATACAGTTTACGCCTGGTTATGTCATGAAACGATGTGACTGAGCCGACAAGCTTACCATTTTCAATCAAGGGCGTGGTGATATATGCTACCGGTAGCGCGCTTCCATCTTTGCGGATGAAGATATCATCATGAGTGCGATATGTTTTTCCGGACCTTATAACTTTAAGGACAGGGCATTCATATGCTGGCAGCACGGTGCCATTGGCCTTTCGGCAATGAATTATATCGTGCATTTTCTTGCCGATAAGTTCCTTCTCGGTCCAGCCCAGCAGTTTTTCCGCCTCAGGATTCATAAAGGTGAGCGTGCCATCTTTACCAAGTACAAAGAGCCCCTCTCCCAGCGCAGAAGTGATATCGCGCAGCCTTTTCTCGCTAGCCCTCAATGCCTCTTTTACCTGCTCATGCTCGGTAATATCCCTTAAAGATAAGACTATATTTGTTATATTGCCGTCTTTATCACATATGGGCATAGCATCGACCGATAGGAAAAGACGCGAGTTTCCGGGACGCTCAACCGCAAGATTAAAACCGTATACCGCCTTTCCCGTGTCTATGACTTTGGCAAGAGGCAGCTCGCTTTTTTTAATTGGCCGCCCGTCGAAAGTTGTGATTTTCCACTTCGAATTAGCACTTGGACTTGAACTAACCCCATCCTGCCTGAGCTTTTCGATTGCATCTAGCCCAATGCTGGCAAAAGCAACGCTACCATTTTCATCAACAACGGTAAAGCAGTCAGATATCATCCCTAATATGTGTTCGTATCGCTCCCCAGAGGCTTGTTTCTTCAAGATATCCTCCAGTATTCTTTTGACGGTTTGGCCAGGGAGTTCTGTTTTAGATTTAATTTGAATTCGCTAAATCTATAGTAATTTCCTTCTTTTACGGTGACAGGTACCGGGTAACTAATTTACCAGTGGGTTTGTAGCTACAAACAGAAAAAAGTGTGCATTTATGAAATGATTGAGAAATCCAAGAACTCCAGATAGTTTAATTAGTTCTTCTGCTCTCATAAAAAAAAGAACGCCATTTAGCGTTCTTTTTGTAGCGCGTACGGGAGTCGAACCCGTGATCTCCGCCTTGAGAGGGCGGTGTCCTAGGCCACTAGACGAACGCGCCGTGATATAAAATTATGGCAGCTTTCGACTGCCGCCAATATTATACTGAAGCCGCCCCATCGTGACAAGTGCCCACCATCATGGTTGCTTTTGTTTAGGCAACGCTATAACTTTAGACCAATGGTTTATTATTTATAGTTTTCTGGAATTTAAACTGCTTTAATGCCTCATTTACCAGGTATTATTATGCTTGTACCTACACTATATCTTTATGGTTTATTGCAGCGTAATTCATTTATATTGTAATTCATTTATATAAGTGAAAGTCTAGCCATAATACCTCAAACAGGTATAGAATAAAGCGATATGCTACCATATATTACTAGCAATCAAAAAGGAGGACTTTTAATGTTATGGAGATGTGAAGGCTGCGGGATGTTGACGATCGGTGCAAATCCACCCAAAGAGTGTGAAGTATGCAAAAGCCGGTCAAATAAAATTATTAAGGTCGAGCAGTTAGAAGATGTCAAAGGAACCGAGACCGAAAAGAATCTAAAGACGGCTTTTGCAGGTGAATCGCAGGCCAACCGCAGGTATGTGTTATTCTCACAGATGGCGCGATTAGAGGGTAATCCCTTTGCAGAGAACCTTTTCTTAAAATTCTCCTACGAGGAAACATGGCATGCTCTCTCGCATCTATTGTATTTACTTGGCGGTACCAGAACTGCCGAAGAGAATATAATCGAGTCCATCAAAGGTGAGACTTACGAAGCGGATAAAATGTATAGGGAGTTTGCCGATAAGGCAAAAGAAGAGGGATTCGATTATATAGCCCGCTTCTTCGACTCACTATCGCAAATCGAGCGCATTCATGCAGATATGTTCAAAGAGCTACTTACCGAGATGAGAAAAAGCGCGGCTGCGGAAGATTAATGCAGAAAATACGGTTTTCTGCCGATAACTTATATCATCAGATAAAATAGAAACGATGAGCTGATGACACGGCCGGTCTTACGGCCGCTCCCATAAACCGCCGCTAGCCATGGAGGGCTTGCGGCTTTTTTCTATTTACGTAAAGGGTATATACAGGGTGGTTCAGCATGGAGGTGGCCGGTATGTTAAAAATTTTGTGGGTGCTTATTCTTATATTGTTGGGTCTCTGGCTCTTAGGCGCCATTTTCAGAATAGCCGGGGGTTTGATTCACATCCTTTTAGTTATCATACTTGTCTTAATAATTATTAACTTTCTCTCCGGTGTCTTTAGACGAAGCTAGCATAAAGTAGCAGTCTATATTTGCGTATTAGTCTAAACCATTACTTGATGGTAAGTATAAGATGCATAATCCCTGGTCCACAAGTTATGTGTATCTTGTTGTGATGCTTTTATTACTAATTGTTAAAGCTTACCTTTATACTTACAGGGCGAGTATAAAGTAATTATATATCTTGAGGCATTTAAATAGCGGGCTTTAATCGCTATGCTGGCTTCCGGTATCCTGCGGCATGTCCTAATATCAAGGCCGGCATTGTTTCAATCGGCGCAACTTTATCAACCGCGCCTATTTCTATTGCTGCTTTCGGCATGCCGAAAACAACGCATGAATCCTCATCCTGGGCGATATTAAAAGCCCCGGCTTCTTTAAGCTCGAGCATGCCTTTGGCACCATCGGCTCCCATGCCAGTTAATATTATGCCTATCGCCCTTTTACCGACAGAGTTAGCTGCTGAGCGAAACAACACATCCACTGATGGTTTATGCCGATTTACCGGCGGACCGTCTTTTATCTGAACATAAAATCCCTTTTTATCACGCTGCAGCAACATGTGTTTGCCGCCCGGTGCAATAAGAACCAATCCCATTTTTACCCTGTCACCGTCTTCAGCCTCTTTTACGGTTAAATCAACAATCCCATTGATTCTATCGGCATACGCTTTGGTGAACTTCTCCGGCATATGTTGGACTATAACTATCCCTGGAGAATCTACCGGCATCAACTGCAGCAGGTCGCTTATAGCAACGGTTCCCCCTGTTGAGGCGCCCAGCACAATTACGCTATCCATCTTATCCTTTGGTTCTGCCGCACGTATCCTGCCTTTACTTACTACTTCATCGACAGAATAGGCTGGGGAGACTGCTAAATGAATTTCTCCGTCGGATGGTCGGGCAGTGTTTTTATTGCGAATCTTTGCCCTGGCCGCTGCCTTAACCTTTGTGACTATCTCTTCTCTTAGAGCTTCAATCCCTTCCGCAATATTCATCTTAGGCTTGGTTATAAAATCGACCGCGCCCAACTCTAAAGCCCTAATCGTTTCTGCAGCGTGATGATCCGTATGCGCGCTTACCATAACTACAGGCACAGGGTTGGTTTTCATAAGTTTCTTAAGGAATGAAATGCCGTCCATGCGGGGCATTTCAACATCAAGCGTGATAACATCTGGTTTTAGCTTTTCCAGTTTTTTTTCTGCAAATATAGGATCGCTAGCCACCCCGACCACTTCGATACCAGGATCGCTTTCTAAGATCTCTTTTACTAATTGCCGTATCACGGCTGAATCATCAACAATTAGTACTTTTATTTTCTCCATATTATTCACCTATAACATGGCTCCCTTGGAGCTGTCACCAGCCACTAGCTGCCAGCTATCAGCCAGTGAAAGCAAGTAACGAGAACCTTCGTTCGAAGCTCTTGAATCCAACGTTTATTAATCAACCTTGAGACAGATACTATTGCCAACCAGTTTAAACTGTGACTCGCAGCCTATAAGTGATTCTGAATGGCCGAGAAACAGATAACCGTTGCTCCTTAGACAGTCATAAAAACGGTTGATGACTTTTTCTTTTGTCTCTTCGTCGAAATATATAATGACGTTGCGGCAAAAAATGATATCAAAGGGATTTTTTGCCGGCAGGTCATCGCTGACCATGTTATGCTTGCGGAAAGCAATTATATCTTTAAGCGAGTCTTTAACTTTATACAGGCCACTGTTGGCTCCAGTACCCCTCATAAAATAATCCCGAAGGTACTCAGGTGGTATTGGAGCTACAGCCTGCTCGTCATAAATACCTTTCTTGGCTTTATCTAACATCTCCGTATCTAGATCGGTTGCTAGTACCTTAATGTCCCAGCCCAACTTGCCTTTGAAGAACTCTTTTAGCGTAATTGCAATGGTGTAAGGCTCTTCACCGGAAGAACATCCGGCACTCCAAATCCTTAAGCGTCGGTTGGAAGATCTAATTCCTTCTTCGTAAAGTTGCGGCAACAGAACGTCTTGCAAAAATTCAAAGTGGTGGCTCTCCCGGTAAAAATCTGTCTTGTTCGTCGTAATACGGTTTACCAGGTGGTTGAGCTCCTGCCGCCCTGCCGGGTCTTTAGTTACGTAATTGTAATATTTGGTAAAGCTTGACATCCCCAAAGCCCGCAAGCGTTTGGATAGCCTAGCCACAACCAACATCTTTTTTTGGTTGGATAGGTTAATACCAGATACCTCTTTAATAAGCTTGCGCAGTAAATCAAACTCGGTATCGTTGATATTAAATTGCGTTACTATCTTTGAGTTCATTGAAACCGCCCTGCTGTCGATTTTTGCAAACCTTAAAACGAATCCCGGTGTGGTTTTGTCCACACCGGGACCTTTCTTATTACCTATGCCGCTTCCAAAACCTCGAGCTCAGATTCAGAAAGCACCTTATCGATATCTAAGATGATTATGAGTTTGTCATCTTTTCTTCCCATGCTCGCTATGAAATCAGCCCTGATTCCAGAAGAGAAATCCGGTGTCGGCTGAATATCGTCCTCTGTAAGAGAAACTACGTCAGAAACCGCGTCTACTATGACTCCGATGATCCTCTCTTTTACCTCAAGGATAAGGATCACGGTAAACTTATCGTATTCCTTTTCCTTCATAGAGAATTTGAGGCGCAAATCTATTACAGGTACCACAGAGCCGCGCAGGTTTAAAACCCCTTTTACGAAATCCGGAACGTTAGGGACTTTGGTAAACCCCTGGTATCCTATGATTTCCTGTACTTTCAGAATTTCAACCCCGTACTCTTCACCCTCCAGGGTAAAGGTTACAAATTGGTCACCTGTTCCTTTGGAGATGGCCTCATTTACTTTCTCCAGTTTATCCATGACATACCATCTCCTTTATTAGAATTCTTCAAAACCCTCTTCAGGGTTGTCAGCATGTATGTCCTCAGCGCCGGCCGCCTTTGCCAAAGCCGGTTTCTCTTCTTTCAGCGGAAGCTCGTGTATAGCCGCAAGTTTGGCCTTGCTTGTCTTTGATTGCCTTCCTGCGGCCTTATCCCTCTTGAATGAGTTGTCGTGGGTAACGGTAAACGTGTTCATGAGCCTCTGCAACTCTTCTGCCTCCATGGCAAGTCCTTCAGAAGCAGCAGCGCTCTCCTCAACCAAAGCGGCATTTTGCTGCACAACATCATCCATCATGGTAACCGCTTTGTTTACCTGGTCAATACCAGCAGCCTGCTCCTGTGAGGCGGCTGATATCTCTGAGATAGTATCTGCAACCTGCTGAATTGAGTTAATTATCTCTTTTAAAGTCCTGCCGGACTCTTCAACAAGTTTGTTGCCTTTTCCTATCTTATCCACGGAGTCTTGAATGAGCTCCTGGATCTCTTTTGCAGCTTCAGCTGACCTTTGGGCTAAATTTCTCACCTCGCCGGCAACTACTGCAAAGCCCTTGCCTTGCTCACCTGCTCTAGCTGCTTCAACTGCAGCGTTAAGGGCAAGAAGGTTGGTCTGAAATGCTATCTCGTTGATAACGTCAATGATGTCTGCGATCTTTTTACTGGCCTCGGTTACCTCGTTCATTGAGGCAACGGTCTCTTCCGCCACCTTGCCGCCATTTTGGGCCATCTCTACTGATCCCTGTGCAAGTCTGTTGGCTTTGCCTGCATTCTCAGCGTTTTGCTTAACTGTTGAGGTCATCTGCTCAATTGTTGCCGCAGTCTCCTCAAGAGCGGATGCCTGCTCCTGGGTCCTCTGCGATAGTTCCTGGTTGCCGGCAGCTATCTGGTCAGCTGCGTTGGCAACAGACTCGGAAGACACAAGTATATTTCCAACTATACTAGAGAGGTTCTCGATTGTTTCATTTAGCTCACGAGCCATTTCGCCAAGCTCATCGTTTCTGTCGAGCTCGACTTTTCTGGTTAGATCGCCTTTTGCCAGGGTTTTAAGTGCTTCTACCATTTTCTGAACAGCGGTTACAATACTCCTTGAGAGCAACAATGCCACCGCCAAGCCCAATAATGCTGCGATTGCTGTTATTACTATGACCAATATTTCTTGCGTTCTGTTACTGGCTTCGGCCTCTTTCTTGTTCTCTTCTTTAACCTTCTGAATGGAGTTGAAGAGTTCGTCATAAGCGCCGTCTATTTCCTCCATCGCAGGTTCTGCTTGCGTGCGGAAAATATCAATAGCGGCCGCTTTGTGCCCTTCATCAATATTTTGGATAACCTTGGAGCCAACTTCGTGTAGTTTGCGGTGCGGTTCACCAAGTGCCTGGATAAGGCGCGCCATTTCGGCCTCTTCGTTTTTGAACTCATCAGATTTAATATAGCTGTCATACCACTTGCCAAAATCACACTCGTGAGGGTTGAGCTGCTTTTCAAATTCGGCACCAAACATAACGGTACGCGCTAAGGCGTTCAACCACTCACCATGCTGGTCCTGAAACGTCTTCATTAAAGTTGCAAATTCTGAGTGCTCTATAACGACTTTGTTAGCCTGCACTACACTCTCGCTTGTTATATAGATTGCTATACTTGATATGATCATTAGTGCTATTAAGGATCCAAATGCAAGATACAGTTTGTTTCTTACAGTCATTCTAAACGTTTTCATTTAATTTACTTACCCCCCGTAATTTGCCGGCTTTTTCAACTGCTCCCACCTGCCAGCTGCTTTAGCTTTCCTGTATATCATTTTGAACTACCAACCATAAACTCACAGCTTCCTTCTAGCGACCCCCTCCTATGCAGCCTCATTTGCCAGTTCTCTCAGACGATGTTCTCTTGAGCACTCGAACGCCAGTCTTTCAAGGCCGTGTATATCCAGAATCAACGAGACCGTACCATCGCCCAAGATAGTAGCCCCGGCCGTTCCTTGAACCTGGCGGAAATTTTTTTCCAGGCTCTTAATAACAGCTTGTTGCTCACCCAGCACATCATCGACCAGAATACCGAACTTCCGCTGGCCACTCTCGACTATGACGACCAAAGCCTCGGTCGGATCAGTCTTATCGGTTTCAATGTTGAAAATCCTGTGCAATCGCACCAAAGGCAAATACTCGCCACGAGCATCGATCACTTCACCCCGTCCTTCAATAGTTTTTACAGCTTCTTTCTTTGGCCTGACTGATTCAATTATGGATAGCAGCGGAATGGTTAGTATCTCTTTACCGACCTTGACATTCATACCGTCAATTATGGCAAGAGTTAGGGGAAGTTTGATTCTAAAGGTTGTGCCCTTGCCTTTCGTGGAGATAACAGTGACAGAGCCGTGTAAATCTGCGATGTTTTGCTTGACAACGTCTAAGCCCACACCCCGACCCGAAACCTCGGTAACACTTTTAGCAGTTGAAAATCCGGGCAGGAACATAAGCTGATAGGCTTCCTCTTCGTCAAGCTCATCATTCGGGTTAATAAGTCCTTTTTCTATGGCTTTATTGACGATAGCTGTGTGATCTATGCCGTAACCATCATCTGAAACCTCAATAATAATGTTGCCTTCTTGCTGAAAAGCAGATAGCTTTATAACAGCTTCCTCTGCCTTACCCAGTTTGATTCTATCCTGCGGTTTTTCGATTCCGTGGTCGATAGCGTTTCTTATTAGGTGTTTTAACGGGTCACTTAGCTGTTCGATTACGTTTTTATCAAGCTCGGTCTCAACCCCCGATAGTTCAAGCCGAACAATCTTGCCCTCATCAGTTGCAAGGTCTCTCACCACACGGTGAAAGCGGCTGAAAAGTCCTTCAACAGGAACCATGCGAACACGCATAACCTGCTCCTGTAAATCCCTGCAAATGCGCTCCAGACTCTCCATAGCACCTTGTCCAGTTCGTTTACCACCATTGCCCATGCAAAATTGCTGCTGGCCTACCCGGGCTACAGCAATGACAAGCTCACCGACTAAGTTAACAAGCTTGTCCAGCTTCTCAGTATCCACTCTGATAGTAGTCGCTTTCTGAACTTCACGGCTCTTGAGCTGCTTTTCAAGCGCTTCCTGTACTTCCTCCTTAGATACTTTGCCGCTTTTCACAAGCAGCTCACCTATTTTGGGCTGTTTGGAAAGAGCCTCGTCGATGTCTGTTTTTGAAACCAGACCCTTATCTGAAAGTATCTCGCCCAGCTTCATGTCGGCTATTCTGGTATCAACACCGTTCTTAAAGTATCTTGAAACGTCTTCGATTAAGATTTCGCTGGCATCCTGAACAAAGATAAAGATATTCTCGATTCTTGAGAAAGGCTCATCAGTTTTTATAATCAATCGCCAGTTAAGGTACAGCTTGTATATATCGATTGCATGGAAATCGGGTAGACGGGATGAATCGACTTCAAGCTCAACAATCTCACCTAGCTCCTGTAGTTCGCGAAGCAACATTAATGGATCGGTTCCGGTATCGAAAATGTCTTCGGAAAGCTTTATATAAATCTCAAAATATTCGCTTCTTTTGTCTTCAGCACTGCTGTTTCCGCTGGATTTAGATTGGCCATCGGTTTGGCGCTGGCCGCCAGGCAAGAATTGCCCCAACATATCGCGGATAAACTGGACTTCCCGCACGTCAACATCCTCACCGCCTTCATCTGCCACCTTGACCATAGATTTTATAATATCAAGAGCCCTTAATAGAACGCTTACAAGCTCGCTGGAGACTTCAAGTTCACGGTTTCTGACAAAGTCCAGCACACCCTCAACAGCATGTGTAAAATCTGATAGCGTTGTAAGGCCCACCACACCTGCGCTTCCTTTTATGGTATGTACCGCTCTAAATATTCTGTTGATAAGGTCATCGTCGCTTGAATCCTCAAGTGCTACTAAATCTATCTCGAGGTCCTCGATTAGCTCAGTCGCTTCCGTTATAAAAGTTTCAAGAAGCTTGCTTTGATCCATAATATCTCCCCCGATACTAGTGCTCAGCTACTTACCGCACGAACTTCTTTACAACATCTATTAACTGATCGTTGCTAAAAGGTTTAACTAACCACCCTGCAGCGCCGGCAGCTTTACCTTCCATTTTTTTCGATTCTTGAGACTCTGTAGTTAGAATCAATACAGGAATAAATTTGAAAGAAAGGTTTCGTTTGACCTCACGGATAAAAGCAATGCCATCCATCTCGGGCATGTTTATATCGCTTATAATTAGCGACACCTGATCGCCTTTCGTCTGCAGCTCCTGTAGCTTTTGTAGGCCGTCCTTTCCGTTTACAGCTTCCTGGACGCTGTAGCCGGCTTCAGAGAGCGTAAACTTAACAGAAGCCCTCAGAGTTGCCGAATCATCAACTATCAAGACACTTTTACTCACTCACAACCCACCCCTCAAAGTCTCAGACTTGAGAAACTAAGCGGTTTTAAAGAACTTCTTAAGGCCCAGCAACGACAATGTCTCCTGCATGGCATCACTCATCAAAAACTCGACCGGCCGGTTGAGCTCGGAGCTCAGCTTCTTAAATGCCATAAGCGTCTGCACAGAAGCTGTATCGATTTCAACTACACCTGTGCAATCTAAGACTGTACAGATACCATCGTTAAAAATCCTGGTGAGATCCTGGTAAAAGTCGCTTAAACACGCAATCGTCAGTGAACCTGAAACCGCCACCCTGTCACCGCCATCCATAACTTTTATTTCAAACATATGTACCTCCGTTGAGAATAGCGACTGTTCGGCAATCTAAAACAGAACCAGCTCGCCCTCTTTCCCGCCTTCCTCTATCTCGATATTGCATATATCCCCGGCTATTTTCTTATGGGCTAGCACGGTAAACTTATTGACTATTTCGCTTAATCTGCCGTCGTGCAGCTCCCAATCAACAGTACCGGCTGCAGAAACCACCGATTCCTTAACATCGGCTATCATTTCCGAGAGTATCCCGAAGTCTCCTTTAAGTTCTTTGTTCTGCTCAACAAGCTCGTTTATTCTTTCAAGATCGGCGATAGATGTATGGATGAGCTGGTGCAATTCAGAAACGCTATCGCACACTTTACCGTACGTGCTCTTAACCTGTTCTTTCGCCTTGAAGAAACTGCCTAGCAAATCGTCAATATCAAAAGCTATTGATTCTAAGTTATTCTCAATATCGTTCTTGTGCCTACTCATAGATTCAACCATCTGCTCTAAGAACTGGTAGTCCCGTGCAACGTCTTTATGCGATTGCCGCATTTCAGTACTAATATAATCGGCCAGCCCTTCGACCCTTTCGGATAGTTCACCATCTTTAGAAAGCCCCGTACTCCTGGCAACTTCTATCTTGATGGGAATATTTATAAGGTGAAAATTAGTTAGCTTCTTAAGCTGCCTGAATTGTTTCTCCAAAGTTTCTAGCATGTTCTCAAGACCCAGCGCAGTAGACCAAAGCTTATCCCAGCTATTTGCAACATTCTGCGTCATGCTTGCCGTTTGTACAACAACGCCCTCAAGACCTTTAAAAGATTCCTCTATACTGGCTATAGCTGATTCGTTGAGAGTACCTGTTATGCCGCTGCGCTGACATGATGTGATGCCATTTAGTAGACTATTTAACGTCTCAAAACCGTCTTTGAGCTCTCTTATTGATTCTTCAAGCCGAATATCAATATCATCGAGCAGTTGAATACAAAGTAGTGGGACTTTCTCCTGGAAAGATATGGCATCAAAAACCTGCTCCGGGTTAGGGCCACCCGCCTGTACGTTGTTTACAAGGCTATCTGCTTCAGAGCTTGATTCCTCAAGGGAAAAACGCACATGGTCAGTGCATTGCTTGAGGATATCCTGTATTTGTAGTATATTCATTATCTTACTGATAGGCTGCTTGGACTCCGATGTAATCATGATTATTTGCTCAAGCCCACCAACTAAATCGCTAATGCTATTTTGAAGATACAAATACCGCTCGGTAAGCTTTACACTTATTCTCTCAACATCGGCCTTACACGACTCGGCCTGCCTCTCACTTAACTCCCGAAAAAGGTCATATTTATCCGCTAGCTGTTCGGAAGTATTTACAATCTCATCTATAAGAAGAATAGCCGAGTTGGCCATTTTCTTAAGCTCAACCGTTATTGGGTTTAGGGTTCGGCCTGAGTCGCCAGCCTTAATTGCAACTATTGAGGCGTTAAGTGAAAGCATTTCCATCTCGGCTGCAAAGTCGCGGATACTCTCAATCGAAGATTTTATGTTCTCGATGCGCTTCATCATATCGCTCATCTTAAGAAACGCTTTACTTTGTTCTTCGGCCACCTCGATCAGATATTTCGAGGCATGATTCAGGCGATTTAAATCTCCAGATTTACTGTTGCCATCGTTTAGGAGACCGCTCTCTTTTCTAAAATAATCCGAAAGGTTTTTAGCTTCATTTTCTACATTTCGGAGGCCCTGGTTTATGTCGGGGAGCTTATCGCCAATTCTTATGAAGGTTTCTTCTGTGAAGCCCTGCAGATAGTCGAGCTTTGAAACTATCGCTTTGGCAACGCCTTTGTAATCGGCAAGCCTAGTTTTATATTGACTAATAGCCATAGCCAAAAGAGATTGGTCGTGCTCTATATTTTTTTCTTCTAGAGCGCAGTTTTCAATCATGGCTTCTCGATTTCATGCACAGTTTTCCTTATTTTGTAAGCCTTACCTGCGACTTTGCTTCGACTTACTTTATCGGCTCAGTAAACTTGATACTTAATAACCAATAGCTAAATTCTTATCAAGCTATCAAGCACAAAGGATGACGCCTGCATTAACTTCAATCAAGCTAGATGCATGCTATCTCTTTTAGAAGTCTTCGAAACTCTCTTCCAGCTCTATATCAACGTTTTCTGCGCCCGCTACTTTGGCCAGAGGCGCTTTCGCTGCATCTTCTTTTGGAAACGCTGTGCTTTTGATTAGCTGTAAGCCCGTTTTCTTGTCAGGCTTACGATAACTTTTCCGCTTTGCTAAACCATAGGTCGCACTATTGCTTGCGCCTTTTCGCTCCCCACCAAAAGCTATTATCGATTTCTTCATTTCTTCTGCCTCCATGGCAAGACTTTGTGAAGCAGCAGCGCTCTCCTCAACCAAAGCGGCATTTTGCTGCACAACATCATCCATCATGGTAACCGCTTTGTTTACCTGGTCAATACCAGCAGCCTGCTCCTGTGAGGCGGCTGATATCTCTGAGATAGTATCTGCAACCTGCTGAATTGAGTTAATTATCTCTTTTAAAGTCCTGCCGGACTCTTCAACAAGTTTGTTGCCTTTTCCTATCTTATCCACGGAGTCTTGAATGAGCTCCTGGATCTCTTTTGCAGCTTCAGCTGACCTTTGGGCTAAATTTCTCACCTCGCCGGCAACTACTGCAAAGCCCTTGCCTTGCTCACCTGCTCTAGCTGCTTCAACTGCAGCGTTAAGGGCAAGAAGGTTGGTCTGAAATGCTATCTCGTTGATAACGTCAATGATGTCTGCGATCTTTTTACTGGCCTCGGTTACCTCGTTCATTGAGGCAACGGTCTCTTCCGCCACCTTGCCGCCATTTTGGGCCATCTCTACTGATCCCTGTGCAAGTCTGTTGGCTTTGCCTGCATTCTCAGCGTTTTGCTTAACTGTTGAGGTCATCTGCTCAATTGTTGCCGCAGTCTCCTCAAGAGCGGATGCCTGCTCCTGGGTCCTCTGCGATAGTTCCTGGTTGCCGGCAGCTATCTGGTCAGCTGCGTTGGCAACATTATTAGATACATCTATAATCTCACCAACCACCCGGCCAACATTCCTGGTAAGCATGGTAGATATAGCCAGGGCTAATACAACACCGACTAAGGCCACCAGGATTATGAGATTTTTCTGAGTTGCCTCACTTGCCGCAGCTTTTTCGCGGTTATTCTCCATTACACCCTCAGAGACTTTAACAAGCTCATTGTAGATACCGTCAAGTTTGGCAATAGTAGGAAGGGTATTCTCGTTGTAAAGCTTTATAGCGTCGACCCGTCGACCCTCCTTCATCTCGCTTATTACTGCAGCTCCGCCTTCGTGAAGGTGCCGATGCGGCTCCTCGAGGGCTTTCAGGGCATTTTTTATCTCAGGTTTCTCGTGCTTGAACTCCTCTGATTCGATGTAACTGTAGTACCATTTGCCAAAGCCACATTCATGCGGATTAAGTGTCTTATCAAATGGAGTTCCCACAAGCAAGTGGTTAGATAGTGCAATAAGCCAATCGGCATGCTGCTTCTGAAAGGTTTTTGCCTGGCTCTCAAACTTGGCGCTCTTAGTAACCGCCTTGTTTGCTTCTGAGATATTGGCATTTGTTGTGTAGCTTATAATGCTTGCAACAACAAACAGGGCGATCATCACCCCAAAAGCTAAGTACAGTTTCTTCTGAATACTTATTTTCATACAGCCTTACCCCCATTAATTGACCTTCTTCACGGCCCCTATTCATAAATTAATGTTAGATTGATAGGATATACGAATTCTTTGTATATGCTTCAGTATCGGTACTAGTTACCACGTCTTTAGCTTAATTATTAGCATTCTATACTAAATACTGGTAGTTTAGCGTTTATGGTGCTGCTTTAGCACTTATTTGTATTATTCTGGCACATAAATATCTAACGCTAATGTTCTACGTGTTTCTGCCGAATTTATATTATAAATGCGGCCGTTTATTAAATATGCTTGGTATAAGGGGTTGTGAAGTTTGCTATCTAATGATATCTTTAGAAGTATCCTGTACCAGTTTGCAAAAACCATCGATGATGCCCTTCTTCCTCAAACAACAGTATCTAGTCTAGGTCTTAAGATAGCTTCACAAGTAAAGCTACAAATCGAAACCAAATCAGATGTACAAACCGACAACCTCAATATCAGCAGAGGATGGCTTTTTTTATAAGAGAACTAAGCAAATTCTTTAATGATGAGCTTGGATATTCAATCGCTCCTGAGTCAATACAGAAAGACCATATTCGATTTAAGATAAAGCGCTGCCCTTTTGCAGAAGGCAAATCACCTTCGCTATGCTCCATTATGCAAGGTATCGTTGGCGGGCTTGGCTTCTTATTTTTCGGTTATAGTAAGATAATACAGGTAAGTGGTCCTGAGCAGGCCCCAAATCCGTGTTGTGTTGATTTATATTTTTCGCCATCGCCCGAACTTGAGAAAAAGGTAGGACTTGAATACTCGAAAAGCGCAATAAGCCTTCTGAAAGGTGAGGATTATAAATTTATCGACAGTCAACGTCAGATGCGGCGTAAAATAATTCTTGGTTTGTTCAGTAGCTTAGCCTACTCGATCAACGAAAAACCGTCACCTAAAAAGCTGGCGAACAAGTATATCGAGAGCCTCTCCTGCATCCCAGAGATCAGACTTGCCGCCCTTTATCTAAAGAACAATGAGAGCGGAAATTTTAATCTCGAGGCTCAATACGGGTTCCCGGCGGATATATTACCCTTAATATCAGCAGTGACCCGTGAAAGCATAGGTGCGTCAAATAATGACGAGATTCTGATGGCGGCCATTGAAGACTTTAACGGACATCGCTCAGACATAGCAAAGAGGCTTTCTGTTCGTTCTTTTGCAAGCGTAAGGATTAAGCCGCATAATGAAACCATCGGGGTATTGACCATCGGCTGGAAGTCCACCTTCCCAGTATCACCGGAAACAAGGGAGGCGATTCGCGCCAGCTGTACGATGCTCGGTACGGCTATTGACAACAGCCGTCTGTATTTCGAACTTGAAACAGCGTTCGTAAACAATATCTCCGTGCTTAATAACTTAGTCAACACAATAGACCAGTTCTCAAACGACCATTCAAAAAGAGTCGCGGAACTTGCGAGATCAATCGCTGCAGAAATGGATCTGTCCGAAGACGATATCATTTTAGCCTATGACGCCGGTTTGATACACGATATTGGTAAGATAAAAGTTCCAGCGGAAATACTCAACAAGTCAGAACCACTGACTAAGCAAGAGTTCGAGCTGATAAAAGAACATCCTAAAACAGGTGCGAACCTAATCACACCGATAAGCAGCCTGCAGAGAGTCGTACCCGCCGTCCTTTATCACCACGAAAGGCTGGATGGTTCCGGCTACCCAGAAGGTCTTTCCGGCGACTTGATACCATTGCATGCGCGAATCATTGCAGTTGCGGATGTTTATGATGCAATGATGAATAAACGGGCTTACCGCGATGCTGCAAGCGAAGCTGATGTTATCCAAGAGATCATAAACGAAAGTGGCGTCAAATATGACCCTATAGTTGTCGGAGCTTTGATGGCAGTTCTAAATAATAAGCAGATTAGCAGCAACGAGACGCTTTGCAAACTAGAAACCAAAGAAGATAAAAGTATTAGCGCTTAGCTAGAAATAGTTCTCTTAATAGCCTGTCCTAAACCCATTGTCTCATTGATGGTACGCAATAGGTCTATTTCAGACCTCATGAAATCCCTTTTACCGTCAAATATTAGCAATAGCGTGCCGACTATCTCATCCATATAATCTATCGGCACCACCACATAACGGCAATCTTCCATGCCACACGCTCTTAAAGTTGCGATCCTTTCAATCGTCATCTTGTCCTCATTATGCGTTAATGGCACTCTTCTGCGGATTGCCTCAACTGTTAGATAATCAGCCTTATCTAATGGAACAGCCTGAAGTCGCCTGGTAAAATCGTTAGAGTGCCCAAAAGATGCTATGGTGGTCAAAATGTTCCGCCTGCTGTCAACAATTCTTATATCGCCACTTATCGCCCCCATATTTTCTTTTAAGACCATTAATATGTTATTAGCAAGCGTTTTCAGATATTGGCTCACCTGCATACCAGAATCTACATCTTGGACTTGTACCGAAGGAGAGCCTTCCCGTGCAGTAGGATAATACTCAGTACCATGTGGCCCTTCCGAGACGACATTTAAAGGGCTACCCATCACACTCGTTGTGGTCTTACCTAAAAGTGAAGGTTTCTGCTCTGGCTGAGCAGTACTTTGGAAAGCAGCATTGACCGTCCTTTTGATAACATCTCTGTCCATATTAAACACTTGGGCGATGTTATCGATTTCATCGTCCACAGAATCTTTCTTATCCTCTATATCCAGCGAGAAATCCTGAAGCGAGCTTTTCACACCTCTAAAGGCGTTAGCGTTTTCAACGATCACGACAGCGGCTAAGATAATGCCTATAAGAATGAGAATTACCATCGCTGCAAGGCCCATCATCCGCTGGTTTTCCATGCTTTTTTTAACCAGTGCTTCGTACTTATAACTTTGAGTTTTTGATAGATTGATGAGCTTGATATTTATATCGTTTAGTTCGGTAAGTGTCGGCAGGATGTTGTTCTGGAAAAGTTTAGAAGCGTTTTTCTTGTTGCCCTTCTGTAGTTCACTGACAACCTCAGCTCCACTCTCATGCAGGCGACGGTGCCGCTCTCCCAGCAGCTCCAAAAGAACCTGCCTTTCAGAGTTCTGAAACTTGAAGTCCTCCGATTCTAAATAACTGTAGTACCATCTACCGAAATTGCATTTGTGTGGATCGAGAGGTTTATTAAACTTGGTGCCAAGCAACATATGGTTTGATAAGGCATTAACCCAACCAGTATGCTCGTTTTGGTAAGCCTCAATCTGCGTTTTAAAGTCGGAGTATCTTGCGGCCATCTTGCCTGCATCTGCCATCTCGGTGTTTGTGTTATTTAATGAAGCCACAATGGCAAACAAGAGCCCAACTAACGCTGCAATTACCAGATATAGCTTGTTTTTAGTACCCATCTCTAAGACCGCCCGAAATCCTTAATAAATGAAAGCCTTATGATACTTTCCTATGCCATGTACTATTGCTAATACTACTTATCGGAATTACTAGCGTACACTTAATATAAATGCGCGGCTTGGAGATAGTATAAGGTCTTTGGTTAGCTTGCCTGGGATTGGTCTCTTAGTATTGCGAGCAAATGCTTCCTCCTGGATATAGCGTCCTGATCGGATGGGTCAAGCTGAAGCACTTTGTTAAAGCAGCTGATAGCCTCTCTATATCGTCCCAATGCGGCCATACACATGCCTTTATTGCGCCATGCAGGTATACTATCGCTTTTCAATTCCAATGCCTTATTGTAGCAATAAAGAGCTTGCTCATACTTACCAAGCTCTCCAAAAAGGTCGCCCTGATTGAACCAAATTGCAAAAACATTCGGATCTAGATCAATAGCCTTATCAAAGTAGCTAATCGCTTCATTGAATTTCTCAAGTAACCTTAGTGTGATACCTATAGCATTCCAAACATGCGCTCCACTAGGATTAATTTCAATAGCCTTGTCATAAGCCAGCAACGCTTCCTCATATCTGCCAAGAGCCGTTAGAGAAACGCCCTTAAGATACCAAGCTGAGTCATTATCCGGATCAATATCAAGAGCGTTATCAAAAGCAGCAGCCGCGTCTTCGTATTGACCTGCCTGCAAAAAGACACTTCCTAGCCTCTCAAGATAATCCTTGCTCTGGTCATCGATTGTTCCCATGGCTCAGCCTCCTGGCATAACGCGTTATAAAGTGCTATACCCAGGCAGAATCGAAGTAAACATGGAGGAAAATGTTAAGCACTCTCAAGAATTTAAAATCGATTTTTGGCTATTAATTTTCGAATCTTAAGCAAATTAAAAAGAGCTGGTTGCTCACCAGCTCTTTTTAATTTGCTGGGGGGGAAGGAGTCGAACCCTCACATACGGATCCAGAGTCCGCTGTCCTACCATTAGACGACCCCCCAACAAGGGTTAATCTCGCGATAGACACGAGATTAACAGGGAAATACTACCACGAAAACGTCTTCAGTTCAAGGTGTAAGAGGCTTTTGCTCAGCTATAAGAATTAATCGTCGCTTATTTCTAGCACATGTAGCGCCTCGCCGATTCGCTCAAGTGTAGCATCGCGGCCTAAAAGCTCGATTGTTTCAAAAAGTGGCGGGCTTACGGTACGGCCGGTAATTGCTACCCTTATGGGCTGAAATACAAGTTTGGGTTTCAGGCCCTGTTGCTCAACAAGCCCGCGAAGCCTCTTTTCGATCTCTTCAGAATAAAAATCAAAGGAATCTGAAAGGGTCTCTATTACCTTCTGCAAAACCTCGGGAACACCTTCCTTTTTGAGTACCTTTTGTACCGCTTCGGGTTGGTATTCAACGCGGCGAAAAAAGAAATCGCTAAGCCCTATGATATCGCTAAGCTTAGTCAGCCTCTCTTGAGTAATCTCAGCAAGCCTCCTAAACCAATTATCATCATATTTACTGAGATCAAGTCCCCGTTCAGATTTCTGCATATAGGTTATATCTTCTGGCTGCTCCACACCGGAGGCCGGTATCAGACCCGCTTTAACCATAAACGGCTTGATCATTTTGGCAAGAACATCAATAGGCAACTCCCGAATATATACGCCATTCATCCATTCGAGTTTCGCGGGATCAAAAACCGCAGGAGATTTGCCTACACCATCCAGACTAAACTTATGTATCAGTTCATCAATGCTAAAAATGGTCTGGTCCCCATACCCCCACCCTAAAAGGGCAAGATAATTTATTAGAGCTTGTGGCAGATATCCCTCATCCCGATAGGCCTCGACCGCAGTTGCTCCATGCCGCTTGCTGAGGCGTGTTTTATCCGGACCCAATATCATCGGCAAATGCCCAAATTCGGGAACACTATAACCCAAAGCCTGATAAAGAAGAACCTGTCGAGGAGTATTTGAGAGGTGATCATCTCCCCTTATAACATGGGTTATATCCATGTCATGATCGTCAATAACGACTGCAAAATTGTAAGTGGGAATGCCATCAGCTCTCACCATAATAAAATCGTCTAAGTTCGCGTTTTCAAATACGACAGGGCCTTTTACGAGATCGTTTATCAGAGTTTCACCAAAATCAGGGCAGTTGAATCGGATAACCGGCTTTCTGCCTTCAAGTTCACAAGCCATTCGTTCCTTCTCAGTTAGAGTAAGACAGCGCCGATCATACTTCCATGTTTCTTTTCGCTCTATGGCAGCTTTTCTTCTCTCCTCAAGTTCCTCGGGAGTGCAATAACACTTGTAAGCTTTCCCTTCTGTGAGCAGGCGTTCTGCTTCTTCGCGGTAGCGGTCAAGTCTATCCATTTGCCTGAATGGTCCTTCATCCCAGCTGAGGCCAAGCCAATCCATTGCTTCAATGATGGCATGGATCGCCTCTTCAGTAGACCGCTCACGATCCGTATCTTCAATTCGCAAAATAAAAACGCCATCGTGGTGGCGCGCAAAAAGCCAATTAAAAAGTGCAGTTCGCGCCCCGCCAATATGTAAATAGCCGGTCGGGCTGGGCGCAAAGCGTACCCTTATTTTGTCCATTCAACCTCCAGAGCCGAAAAGTTCTATTCCATTTTTGCCTTCTGGCGCTCGATCATATCCGCCAGAGTTATGGAACTTAAAATTTTATTTGTCGAGTCCTGTATCTCTTTCCACACATCATAGGTAGCGCACTGCTTGACTCGAGGACACACATCCGGCGAGTCTAAGCAGTCTACGGGAGATATCCTCTCCAAAGCCTGCATAATTTCTAAAAGATTGATTTGACTCGGATGCCTCGTTAAAGTATAGCCTCCACCAGCCCCGCGAATGCTTCTAATAAGTCCGACGGCTTTTAATGGCGGAATCAACTGCTCCAAATATTTAACCGAGATCTCTTGCCTCTCGGCCATGTCTTTCAATGAGACCGGGCCTTTCTCATAGTTTAGCGCAATGTCCAGCATTGCCCTTGTACCATAACGCCCTCTGGTTGACATTTTCATCTTAAATCCCCCAAACCTGGATTCCCAAACTTCCGTCCTGCGCTCTACTGAATACCGATTTTGTCCTCGGTAAAGAATGTTATAGTGACTAGTTCAAGATTAATGCTTGACAACAACCGCTCATAACGGATAAAATCCTAGTAATATAATAGGATTTTCTGATTTTGTAGTCAACCTGACGCTAAAAATTATTTAATTTACCAAAACGCGCTTTTTTAAAACCAATATTCAGGAAGAGGGCGGCTTTTCTTTCTCGGTTAACTTATAGTCAAAAACCCCTTCAGAGCTTTTACGCAATACGTTAACGTGCCCCCGGGATGCAGCAAAGAAGCCGTTCTCCTCCTGAATGCTTTACCTAACAGCAAGCTACATCGGCCGGAGACTTACCGTTAATTTTAGATTAAAGCTCTAATTCCCGACCGTAGTCGTCCGCCAAGCGATGATTGTCGTCCTCGCTATTGTAGCCAAAAGCTATCTCCAGGACTCGAGCCGGGCTCTTGCCTATGGACATTAATCTGTGGACGGTACCGGACGGAATAAAAAACTCCTCGCCTATCTTCGCGTCGTGAAGCTCCTCACCTATCTGAACCCTTACACCGCCATCAAGTACAACCCAGGCATCGCTTCTTAAGTTATGCCAGTGAAGGCTTGTTTCCTGACCAGGATTCAGGGTTAGGAGTTTTACTGAGCAAGTCTTGTTGTGAGCATACTGCTTGTAAAACCCCCACGGCTTTTCTACTTTCATAATTTATCACCAGTTAAATCTAATCATTAATCAAAAACTAGTGCAAGCATATATAACTTGACAGCTATATCGCTTTTATTAGATTAGCCATCTCGATAGCAGCCACTGCAGCCTGCCAACCTTTGTTTCCATTTTTGGTGCCCGCCCGCTCTATCGCCTGCTCTATGCTATCAGTGGTTACAATCCCAAAGATCACGGGCACTCCGTGGTCAAGATTTATCTTAGCTATTCCCTTGGCGACCTCGCCAGCAACATAATCAAAGTGTGGAGTCGAGCCTCTGATAACAGCTCCAAGACAGATGATGGCATCATAGCGGCCGCTCTCAGCCATTTTCTTGGCAGCAAGCGGAATCTCAAAAGATCCAGGCGTCCACGCCACGTGCACCGCATCATCATCCGCACCATGCCTCTTTAGAGCATCTAAAGCCCCATCAAGCAATCTACTTCCGATAAACTCGTTAAAACGGCCAACAACAATGCCAAACTTCAAATCCTTTGCAATCAAATTTCCTTCGTAGGTTTGCATTAAACGACCTCCTAATTATCAGGGTCCTGGGTTCAGAGTTGTATCATATCAAACCCTAGCTTAGACTCCTACCACAGACCCATAAATAACCACAAAATTTTATCTATCATCAAGCTGTTTAGCTATCCTACACCGTAATAATATGCTCAGGTTTGCCTGGACCCTGCTTCCCAAGCTCGGGGCCCTGTACATCTTCCAACATATGATTCATTTTATCTTTCTTGGTCTGCAGATAGTGGATGTTGTATTCGGTAGGTTTTACCTCCAAAGGAACCCTCTCCACTATTTTCAAACCATAGCCTTCTAAGCCTACTATCTTTTTGGGGTTGTTGGTCATAAGCCGTATTGAGCTTAAGCCAAGGTCTGCGAGTATTTGCGCACCCATCCCATAATCCCTTAAGTCAGCAGGAAAGCCAAGTTCGTTATTTGCCTGAACGGTATCCCTGCCGTTCTCCTGCAGTTCATAAGCTCTTAGCTTATTTAAAAGACCGATTCCCCGTCCTTCATGCCCTAGGATATAAAGCAGAACTCCTTGCCCTTCTTCATCGATCATCCTTAGAGCAGCTTCAAGCTGGTCACCACAGTCGCAGCGCAGCGAATGGAAGATATCCCCCGTAAGACACTCAGAGTGGACCCTTACAAGCACATTTTCTTTACCTTCCACATCTCCTTTAACTAGAGCGAAATATTCTTTACCATCAAGTGAGCAGCGATAACCTATCGCCTTAAAAACACCATAACTGGTTGGTAGATTCACCTCTGCAACGCGCTCCACTAGCTTCTCGGTCTTTCTCCTATATGCGATCAAATCAGCCACACTTACAAGTTTTAAGCCGAATTTGTCCGCTACCTTCCTTAGCTGAGGAAGCCTCGCCATTGTACCGTCTTCGTTCATAATCTCGCAGATTACGCCGGCGGGGAAAAGGCCTGCAAGCCTCGCCAGGTCAACAGCCGTCTCTGTATGTCCAGCCCGCTCGAGTACGCCACCTCTCTTAGCCCTGAGAGGGAAGACATGTCCGGGCATAGAGATATCCTCGGGTCTACTCTTAGGATCAACTACCGTTTGGATAGTAACTGCCCTGTCTCTTGCAGATATACCGGTTGTAATCTTTCCTTTGGCGCCAATCGACACAGTAAACGCCGTTCCTTGCTCTGACGTATTATTCTGAACCATCGGCCGGATGCCCAGCTCATCTAGCCTCTCAGGGATGCATGGCATGCAGATAAGTCCCCTGCCATTCTTTGCCATAAAGTTTATCGCCTCAGGCGTGACTTTCTCGGCAGCCATTACAAAATCGCCCTCGTTCTCTCTATCCTCATCGTCGACAACGATTATTATCTTGCCATTTCGTATATCTTCTATCGCATCCTCAATCCTATCCAACATCTTGCCTCACCTTTCCTGCTTACTGACTTAAGGTTGTTGCTGACTAACGCCCGTTAGCTTACCCTTCACCCGCTTTATATTTACACAAGAGCCAACCCAGGCTCCTCCTTCCGGCATTGACCCTTTCGGTATACTGCAACCGGTTGCCATCGGCTCTTAGTCTTCTTTATTATGCGAATCCAAAATCACGTAGTTTCTCCATTGTAAGGCCGGATTTCTTTTCCTTTTCTTTGCTTAAGAACTTCTCGACGTATTTGCCAATCAAATCCGACTCGAGGTTGACCTTATCGCCCGGTTCTTTAAAGCCCAGAGTCGTAACCTTTGCCGTATGAGGGATGATCGACACAGATACATAATCATCGCCATAATCCATAACGGTAAGGCTGATACCGTCAATAGCTATCGAACCCCTGTCAATTAGATAGCGGGTTACTGACTCGGGTGCTGTTATCTTAATAAGAAGCGCATTTTTCTCGGCAACTTTGGACTTGATCGTACCGACAGCATCGACATGGCCTGCAACTATATGCCCACCAAGCCGTGCCGATAAGGTAAGTGCACGCTCTAAGTTGACTTTCTCACCTACCCTTAATTCGCCTAAGTCGGTTTTTGCAACCGTTTCGGGCATTACATCAACTGTAAAGCTTGTGTCCGACTTAGCTGTAACCGTAAGGCAGACCCCATTTACTGCAACTGAATCCCCAATTGCAAGCTCTGGAACGAGCGAGGGGGCCTCTATTTCTATAACAAAGTCTTTCCCAGCTCTTCTTATTGATTTTGTAGTTCCAAGCTCTTCGATTATGCCTGTAAACATCCCATCAATACCTCAAATAATGCCTTGTTTAGAGACAGCCGCCTGGATGGCTCGAGCTTCGTTTAGCAACGCCGCCTGCCTGCGACTGCTTGGGTACGCCTGTATAAATATATCTTCACCGATTGTGCCAACATAACGGATTCTCAAGTCTATAATCGAGCTTAAATTACCACCTACGAAATCGACGCCCTGCTCACCAATCAGCTTCGGCGCTACATATATTAAGTACTTATCCACCAGGTCAGCTTTAACAAGAGAAGCAATAAGTTTACCCCCACCCTCGACAATTATGCTTGATATCTCACGATTGGCAAGCTCCTCCATTAGTACTTCGAGGTCTACCTTGCCGTTCCAAGAGTCGATTTCAATTACCTCAACGCCTTTTTCCCTTAAGGCTTTTATATTCTTTGCGGGGGCCGCCATTGTGGTTGCAACAATTGTCTTTATCTCGGAAGCTGTTTGCACAATCTTGCTCTCAAGCGGAATTTTTGCCGCCGAATCAACAATAATCCGAATCGGATTCTTAGTGCCCACACGGTCCAGCCTTGTATTTAGTAGGGGATCATCAGCCAGAACCGTTCCGATGCCTACCATAATCGCATCGCTCTCATTCCTGAGTTCATGTACGCTTTGCCTTGCATCGTTTCCGGTTATAGCGGTAGCTGTTCCAGGTGATTCGGCAATCTTGCCGTCCATGCTGATTGCCGCCTTTACTGTTACAAACGGCCTGTGGGTTGTAATGTATTTTATGAAGACTTCGTTCTGCTTTGCAACCTGTTCTGAAAGAATACCATACTCAACCTTTATACCCGCATCCCTTAATCTTTTGATTCCGCTACCTGCGCATTTAGGGTTAGGATCGATCATCCCAACTATAACCTTGCTTATACCTGCACTTATAATTGCCTCTGTGCAGGGAGGGGTTTTCCCGTAATGGTTGCATGGCTCAAGGGAGACCACCATTGTCGCGCCTGCCACATCTTCGGTCGCATTATTTAGAGCATTTATCTCGGCATGCGGCTCTCCCGCCTTCTTGTGATAGCCTTCAGCTATTACCCGGTCGTCCTTGATAATTACCGCTCCCACCATCGGATTTGGGCTGGTTGTTCCCCGCCCCTGCTCAGCAAGTTCAATCGCTCTGCGCATATGCGCCTCATAAAATGAAAGACCAAAACTCCCCGTCATTTCTCCTTAACACCTTGTTGCTTTAACTTTTCAAGGCAAATAAAAAACGCCCAGGAGAAAGCCAGGCGCAATATACAAGCATACATATAAACGTATACTTTAGCCTTAACCTTCTCCCATCCAGACTATACTGTCGGCTCCGGAATCCCACCGGATCTGCCTAAACGCAGGTAAAGAGCATTCGTTTCCTAACTTTTACCTACATGCAGGCTCGCGGGCTTAATTCAAGAGTTTAACTCTGAAATTACCGCCGGTCGGGAATCTCACCCTGCCCCGAAGGTTCATATTAAGTTATAGTTAATTTTATCAGTAACGGAATCGTTATGCAAGCTAAATAGACGCGGCTTTGCGGATACCCCTTACCGCCTGGGGTATATCTTTGGTACCGAATACTGCAGAACCTGCCACAAGTATATCCGCCCCTTTTAGGACGACCCTATCTGCGTTCTTCTCAGAAATACCGCCATCTACCTGGATTTTTACATCAAGTCCTTTGGAATCTATCATGTGGCGAACGACCTCAATCTTATCGAGTGCACTGGGAATAAACTTCTGGCCGCCAAAACCAGGGTTTACCGACATCACGACAACAAAATCTAGATCCTCAAGCAGGTAATGCAGGTGCGTTACCGGTGTTGCAGGATTTAAGGCAAGACCGGCCTTTATACCCGGATATTCCTTAATCCTCTGGATAACACGATGCGCATGGTTTGTAGCCTCTACATGGAACGAAATCCAGGACGCACCGGCCTCGATGAACCGGTCGATGTATCTCTCAGGGCTCTCAATCATCAGATGAACATCAAGCGGCAGAGACGTTTTTCTCCTCAGCGACTCTACCACCAGTGGGCCTATGGTAATATTTGGCACAAAATGCCCGTCCATGACATCGACATGGAGTAAATCCGCCCCGCCTTCTGTTGCTTTCGCAACATCATCGACTAAACAAGAAAAATCCGCTGATAATATCGACGGGGCTATAAGTATTTCTCTGTCCATAAAAATCCTTTCAATCTTTCAATAATATAGAAATGGCAAGTTTGCCCGTCATAGCCTGACAATACCTGCTTATATTAATATATTATCGGCAGATTTTCACCCTCTTCTAGCACCTCCCCTCAAGCTATCCTTCTCAGCCTTGCTATAAATAGTCCGTCTATGCCATGGCGATTCGGCATGAGTTGGATAGTGCCGTCACGCACATCGCTTCGAAGGGACTCTGGCAGGTAGGGGGCGACATCGTCAACGTAAAAGTCCTCCCTTATCCTTAAGAATCTCTCAACGACAAGCCGGGTTTCCGGCTTGTCTATTGTGCAGACAGAGTAGACGAGAACACCGCCTGGCTTTACAAAATCAGCAACGGAAGTTAGCATCTTAGTTTGCAGGCTTGAGAGTTCTTCGATTTGCTCAGGGTTTTTTGTCCATCTGGCATCAGGTCTCCTGGCAAGCACACCCAAACCTGAACACGGTACATCGCATAGAACCCTATCGACCGGCTTCTTTATTACCGGCTTAAGTTTTGTTGCATCTGCTCTGATAGCCTGGGCGATACTTGCCCCCATACGCCGGATATTTTCTCTCATCAAGTTGACACGGTTTGGGTTAATATCAACCGATAGAATCTGCCCATTATTTTCCATAAGCTCTGCTATGTGAGTTGTTTTTCCGCCGGGTGCCGCGGCGATATCCAATATAGTTTCACCTGGCTGTGGGTCAACGACATGACTTATTATCATAGAACTCTCATCCTGCACGTAGAAATAGCCTTTCTTGTACTGAGGCAGGCTGCTTAAATCACCCACACCATTTACAACAAGAGCTTCTTCCAGATACTTACCTGGGTTGACTTCCCATCCCGCCTTCTCAAATATCTCGGTTAGCTTCTCAGGCGTGGTCTTTAACATGTTTACCCGGACAGTTAATTTCGGAGGACGGTTATTTGCTTTACAAAGAGCCTGGGTCTCATCAACACCAAAATCCTCAATCCACATCTTAACCAACCATAGGGGATGAAAGTACTTCAGTGAGATGTACCTGGCTGGGTCTTTATCCTTCCTGGGCCAGGGAATTTTGTCCTGCCCGCGAGCGATGGCCCGCAAAACCCCATTTACAAACTTTGATATGCCGGGATGAAAATAGCTCTTTGCTATAACAACAGCCTCATTTACCGCAGCATGGTCGGGAACATCCATGTATATAATCTGGTAGATAGACATGCGCAGTAAATCAAGGACTAGGTCAGGGATTTTATCGAGTTTTTGCTTTGAGAACTGCTTTATAATCCAATCAAGCGTCCCAAGTGCTCTTAAAGTGCCATAGGTAAGCTCAGTAACAAAAGCCCTGTCTCTTTTATCAAGCCTGCTTTGCGCAAGTTTCTTGGGCAAAAGGATGTTAGCATACGCGCCACCTTTAGTGACACGATGAATGACTTCTAATGCAATCTCTCGAGACGATTTGTCATTAATACTCCTTTACCCCCTCACCCAACCTCTCCCACGAGGGAGAGAAATTAAACCCTGGCCCCTGGACCTTGGCCCCTGAACCCTAACTTGTCTCCGACTTTGAGCCGGTAGCCGCGGATAAACTCAGCACCGCCCATTTTCTTCCTGTTGGCAGGCTGGACCTCAACAAGCAACAGGGCATCGGTTGTAGTTGCAACATAGGGGCCATTGTGTTTATCTATATGAACTATCGTGCCAGGCTCTCCTTGTTTTTTTATCTCGGGCGCCTTTGCTACCCACCAAACCTTAAGAAGAGTTTCATCGAAGTGTGTATGTGCACCCGGTTTTGGATTTAATCCTCTTATTTGGTTGATGATATTATCAGCAGAATTATCCCAGTTAATCTCAAGGTCTGCATCAGTTATCTTCTCGGCATAGGTAATACCTGATTCCTCTTGCTTGCGCGGGGTTATCGTTCCAGCTTCTATTCTATCTAACGCTTCTACCATTAGCACAGCTGAAGCATCAGATATTCGCAAAGCCAGCGTCTCCGCGGTATCTTGCGGTGAAATTTCTATCTCCTTTTGAAGCAAGATATCCCCTGCATCCAACTCCTTGACGACCTGCATGATTGTCGTACCCGTTACCTTATCGCCAGCCATAATAGCTCTCTGAATCGGAGCTGCACCCCTCCACCTCGGAAGAAGCGAGGCATGTACATTTATAACGCCATGTCTTGGAAGGTCAAGAAGCCATTGCGGCAGGATCTTGCCATAGGCAAATACGACACCAATATCGGGCTTTAGCTCTTCCAACTTTTTACGGAAGTCCTCGTCCTTCATTGTAACAGGCTGAATAACTGGAAGCCCCTCAGACAAGGCAAGAAGCTTTATCGGAGAAGCACCTATTTTCAGCTGGCGCCCAACTGGTTTATCAGGCTGTGTTACGACAAGGACAACTTCATGTTTTGATTGTATAATGCTTTTTAATACCGGGACCGCTAATTGCGGGGTGCCCATAAAAAATACGCGCATTTGTACCTCTAATGTATGTACTTTAGCTTTAGTCTTTTAATTATTCCCTCTATCTCTAGTTGTATGTAGCTATCAATAACACTATAAAGTTATAGTTTAAGGTTAGATATAACTATCTGACCCATTGAGATTGCCACGTAAGCTCAAGGATTAGCTCCTAGCATGGAAGCAAATAACAAGGGAACCCCTCTCACCTAACCTCCCCCACACACAGGGGAGAGGGATTAATAATTCGTTATTCGACACTCCCTACGCTAACGGTCTTTTCTCGGCAAGTAGTTTTAGTGCGCGCCGCCTCTCCTCAGGGGTAGTCCTATCTAATATAAGGACGCCGTTTAGGTGATCCACTTCGTGTTGCAATGCTCGCGCAAGAAGTCCATCAGCCTCGAATTCAACAGGTTCTCCCTTTTCATTTATAGCCTTGAACCTGATTTTTACTGAACGGGGAACCACTACTTGTATTTCGCTTGGGAAAATACTAAGGCAACCCTCTTCATCTTCCTCTATTTCATCGCTATACCAGGTTATTTCAGGGTTAATGTAGACCCTAAGCTCCTGGTGTTTGTCACTGGTATCTACAACCATAACGCGCTTTACTACACCCACCTGGTTTGCGGCAAGCCCGACTCCAGGCGCAGCATACATCGTATCAGCCATATTTTTTATAAGCAGATTTATTTCACCGTCTATTTTTTCAACCGGTTTTGTTTTTTCCTTTAATACCGGATCTGGAAAACTTCTAATCGGCAAAACTGCCACATTACTTCCTCCTATATAACTCTACCAAAAATCGATAATCGACCGAATCGAAAAATAGCTCGAGCCGATAAAACTCTCACCTTTCATTTATTGCCCCGGTAATTCAATCGATTTTCGATTTTTCATTTTCGATTCTCGGTGGATACTAAAGCACCCACACCGGATCCACGTCTACGGATAATATTACTATGTTCCGATACTTCTCAGGAATGAACCGTCGAAAATTATCTTCCAAAAAGCTTTTTACTGTCAAGTTATCACGCACTTTGAGCAATATATGCCAGCGATACTCCCTTTTAACCTTAAGAAGGGGGGCGGGCGATGGCCCCATCATATCGAAAGCTTCCGATAGGCCTGACACCTCAATGATTTTGGCTGCCCGCCTTGCCAAGCCAACAACTGCCTCAGGGTCCTGGCCGGAAAAAAGCATCCGAATCACTGAAGTAAACGGCGGGTAGGAAAGTCCGCGGCGCGACTCTAATTCTTCTTTGTAAAAATCGTCATAGTCACCAGTCAATATAGCCTGGATGGGATAGCTATCCGGTGCATACGTCTGGATTACAACCCTTCCAGGCTGTTCACCTCTACCTGCACGGCCTGCGACCTGCATCAGAAGCTGATACGTGCGCTCGGCAGCACGGAAATCGGGAAGGTGTAGAGAAGTATCTGCATTTATGACCCCAACCAGCGTGACCTCAGGAAAATCCAGCCCCTTAGCTATCATCTGCGTACCAAGCAGGATAGCAGATTTTTCAGCCTGAAACTTTGCAAGACGCACCTGGTGCGCACCCTTGCGTGCAGTAGTATCAGCATCCATCCTTATAACAGGGACATGTGGATAAAGATGTTTAAGTTCAGCCTCAACCCTTTGAGTTCCCGCGCCCGGAAACCTTATTGCGCTACCGCCGCACCTGGGACACGCTGCAGGCGCCCGTGCAACAAAATTACAGTGGTGGCAACGCAGGCTATTATTAACTGAATGATAGGTGAGAGATACCGCACAGTTGCGGCATTTAGGAACGAAGCCGCAATCCTGGCACAGGATAAAATTTGAAAAACCGCGCCGGTTTAGGAATAAAATCGCTTTCCCCCCTGCACCCAGAGCCTCGTTAAGCCTGCGTTTCAGAAGCCCACTTAAAAGCGGTCGCTCACGTTTACCCGAATCGGGCAATTCCTCGCGCATATCGACAACTTCAATCCTTGGAAGCTCCCTTTCCTCGACCCGCCGGCGCAAAAAAAGCGGCCTATAAAAGCCAGTCTCGGACCGCCACTTGGCTTCTATTGAAGGAGTTGCACTTCCCAGCACGACACATGCCCCCTCCAATTTAGCCCGTTTTATAGCGACTTCTCGCGCGTTGTATCTTGGATTTTTGCCCTGCTTGTAGCTTGCCTCATGTTCCTCATCTACGACTACGATGCCGAGACCCGACACGGGAGCAAAAACAGCCGAGCGGGCACCAACTACCACGCGATATCTACCTTCTTGAATCCCCCGCCACTGATCAAACCTCTCACCAGCACCAAGTCCGCTATGAAGCACCGCGACTGTATCGCCAAATCTAGCCTTAAAGCGCGCTACTGCCTGCGCGGTCAAAGCAATTTCCGGAACGAGCACTATCGCGCTTTTCCCGATCTCAAGCGCCTTTTGGATCGCCCTTAAATAAACTTCGGTTTTGCCGCTACCGGTCACACCCTGAAGTAAGAACACATCATCTGAGCCCTTCTCGATTGCGGTTATAATTGCCGCTAGTGCAACAGTTTGCTCGCTGGTCAGCTTTACTGTTTTGTCTTTATGAAAAAAATGCTGCTGTGGCTCCCGCTCGACAAGACGGCTCTCAATACATACTAATCCACGCTCAACCAGAGCATGAAGCGATGAATAGGAGGTTCTTGTATCGGCAAGAAGATGCGATACTTGGACGGCCCCACATGAAGATAGCTTGTCGAAGATAAGTTTCTGTTTAGGCGCTTTCTTAAGCTCGGCAGCAACTTCCCCGCTATTGCGATTGTCAAAGTTTAAAACCGCATATCGAGCCATCGCCTCCTTAACCTTGGGGTAATCAAGCTCGTAGTCCTTTTCAATCAAACCGGCTTCCTCCAGCTTTTTGAGCACAGACGATACATCCCGACCACCACAGGCAGCCTTTAGCGTGTCGGCTCGAGCTGTCCCGCCTAAATCCCTTAATTTTTTGAGCACTTCCATCTGACGTGGTGTAATCCTGGCCGGTGACTTCCCGGTTGTGCGAACCAGCTGGATAACCTTTGTACCACGGCCGGGAGGTATCGCGAGTTTTAAAGCCTCGCTTAATGTAGAGAGATAATACCCTGCAATCCAACGGGAGAGCTCAATCATGCGCTCATCAAAAACCGGCCTCTCATTGATGACCGACTCAATTGGCGCAAGTTCCGACACCTCTGAGGTGTCGGCAAACCCAACAACGTATCCGACCTGCTTTGTCCTGCCAAAGGGAACTAGAACAACCGAACCAAGATCGATTTTGGAAGCAAGCTTGGTCGGGATTAAATAATCAAAAATGCGATCGACCTCGCGTACTGGAAGATCGACGATGACTTTTGCGATAGATGGTTTCTGTAACAAAAGCACTCCTTGCTTCAGAATTTAGAAATCAGGGTTTGGTCTAATAATAACAAAAAGGGCGGAAACAAGCTCCGCCCGTTATATATTGGCTTGCACCAGGCAGCACCGCAGCACTACAACTCAGGCTCCGAAAGGCTGCCATGGAGCCTACAGAGTAGTCAATTCCTCGTCCAGCTCTTTTAAGCCCGCTTCTTCACGTAAAATCGTGGCTTTATCTGTTTTTTCCCAGGTAAAATCGCTGTCTTCGCGGCCGAAATGCCCATAAGCGGCGGTCTTCTTGTAAATCGGCCTTCTTAAGTCAAGGTCGCGGATAATAGCTGCAGGTCTTAAGTCAAAGTGCTTCTTAATGAGAGACTCGATCTCGGGAACCGGGATTTTTTCTGTGCCGTATGTTTCAACCATAATGGAAACCGGGCGCGACACACCGATTGCATACGCAAGCTGAACTTCACAGCGCTCGGCCAGACCCGCAGCGACAACATTCTTAGCCACATACCTTGCGGCATAGGCGGCCGACCGGTCTACTTTTGTCGGGTCTTTGCCAGAAAATGCGCCGCCACCATGACGGGCAAGGCCGCCATAGGTATCTACAATAATTTTCCTGCCGGTAAGCCCGGTGTCGCCCTGTGGGCCACCGATAACAAACTTACCCGTCGGATTAATGAATATCTTTACTTTGCTGTAATCAATCATATCTGCCGGGACTGTTGGCTTGATGACCTTTTCTATCAGCGCAGGCTTAAGCTCGTTTTCGATATCGATTTCCGGCGCATGCTGGCTCGATATGATAATTGTATCTACCCAAACTGGCTTCCCGTTTTCATAAGCGACTGTGACCTGAGTCTTGCCGTCCGGGCGAAGATACGGGATTAAGCCGGTTTTTCTGACCTCAGAGAGGCGATAGGAGAGTTTGTGCGCAAGCAGAATTGGGAGCGGCATGAGTTCGGGAGTTTCATTGCAGGCATACCCAAACATCATGCCCTGATCCCCCGCACCCTGCTTATCAAGGTCCTCGTGGCCCTCGCCGATGCGGCTCTCATAGGCATCATCAACACCCTGCGCAATATCAGGCGATTGCGGGTCGATGCTTGTTATAATTCCACAGGTATCGCAATCAAAACCAAACTTTGCCCTGGTGTATCCTACCTGCCGGATAGTCTCCCTGACCACGCTCGGGATATCAACATAAGTTCTTGTGGTAACCTCTCCGGCTACAACTACCAAGCCAGTTGTCACAAGAGTTTCAACAGCAACTCTTGCCATTGGATCATCCGTATAGATTGCATCCAAGATCGCATCCGATATCTGGTCAGCAATCTTATCGGGGTGTCCCTCTGTTACCGATTCCGATGTAATTAGATAACGATTCTTTGACAACTTCCGTACCTCCCGTTTTTAGGGGCCGGGGACTGGGACCCAGGGTCCAGAAAAACTCTTTAGTTTCTGGTTGGTACCCCCATCTCTGGCCTAAATTAACACATCAACTTGAAAACCAACAGCTCTCCGAAAATCTATTAGATAATTTTAACTAACATAACCCTGGACCCAGAACCCTGGCCTCTGGACCCATAAATAAAAAAACCCCTCGGCCTGAAAGTGCACGAGGGTTAACGCTTAAAATATAAACCTCCTCTCATCTTTCAGAAACCTTGTCATCGAAAGGCAAAGCCTTTCTCTTCTGCAGGAATTAGCACCTTAGATGCGGCCATACATCCGTACATCCGCCATCCAGGTTGCCGAGGCTTCACAGGGCCAGTCCCTCCACCTCTCTGGATAAGAGCTTCTATTTATACCGACAATCGGTAATTGTCAACATGCAGAAAAACCTTATTACAAGGTCAGATTAGCAATAAAACCGTCCCAAGTCAAGCAATATATGCAAACTGACTGTAAAGTTAGTGTCTTAAAACGTCGATAATATCACGGGTATAATAAGGATATATTTAGGATATATTTAGGATATATTTAGGATCTATCCAAGTATTAAATATAATGTGAGGGCTCGTGAACATAGTTATAATAAGCGGCGACAAAGGGGATTCTTCGGTGCTTCAGACAATTGCCGAGGCTTCATCCTTAAATATACTTGCCATAATTGCGGAATCGGATGATAAGGAATCCATCGAACTTGCAAAATACCTGGATATCCCCATTGAATATGATTACTGCAAACTTCTTGAAAGAACGGATATAGACATGATTATCGATCTATCCGGTTCCAATAAGCTAATCGATAAAATCCGCAAGGTAAAGCCGGAGCGCGCTGAAATTATCGATAAATCCACCGCAAATATAATTAGCAGGCTTTTAGAATCCGAAGGAAGGGCTACTTACGACCTTATCGACAGGCTTACCCGTGAGCATTGGTCGCTGTACGAAATTGGCATAAGCTTGTCTTCCGCAAAAGGCCTTCCTGAAGTTTGTAGAACTATAGTGCAGCACGCTATGAAACTCACCAATACTCCCGCAGGAAGTCTCGCAGTCTACGATGAAAAGAGCGGTGAGATGCTGCTTGCCACAACCCTTGGTTTCAGCGGAGACATGAGCACTCAGAAACGCTGGAAGCTAAGGCCGGGTGGGCTGACCAATTACATCTTGAATCAAAAAGGCCCAGTTATTATTCCAGATATACATAAATATCCAGAATTTAACACCGCTAAGTTAGTTAATGAAGGAATCCGGTCACTTATTGCCTGCCCGCTTTTTCTGGAAAATATAATCGTTGGAATATTGTATGTTGACGATTTCAAAGTAAGAGAATTCTCTTCAAAAGATATCTCGATACTGTGCCTGTTTTCAACCTACGCAGCACTTGCAATTGAAAAGGCCAAATTATTGGAAGAAACAAAACTGCTCGCAATTACGGATGACCTCACTAAACTCTATAACCACAGGCACTTTAACCAAAGGCTCGAAACTGAGTTTAGCAGAGCTAAAAGATATAATGAGCCCTTGTCTCTTATAATTATCGATATTGACCATTTTAAGAACTATAACGACATCAACGGCCATGTAAAAGGAAACGATGTCTTAAAACAACTTGCGGATATCCTAAGACGAATATGCAGAGATTCGGATATCATTGCAAGATACGGTGGTGAAGAGTTCACAGTTATCTGCCCTAAATCAGATAGGGCAAACGCATACCATATTGCTGACCGTCTGAGGAAAAACGTTGAGGAACATAAGTTTCCTAACGCGCAAACCCAACCGGAGGGGCGCATAACAATAAGTGCAGGAGTTGCTTGCTTCCCCGAAGACGCAGCCGATGTAGGCGAGCTGATCGAAAAAGCAGACACCGCCCTTTACTTAGCTAAAAGAAGAGGCAGAAACCGAGTTTGCACTTATCCAGGATTAAAGCAAGAGACAATGTAACTTATCTTAAATCTATCTAAATGATTTAAGTGCATTTACTATCCAATCAATAATTCTCTCCGCCAGGTCGGCTTTCTTAATGGTCTCAAGGTTGCCAATCTGGCCTTTCTTATCTATTAGAACCGCATAATTAAAATTACTATCAAAGCCAACACCTGGTCTTGCGATATCATTGGCCACTATCAGGTCAAGTTTTTTCTCTTTAAGCTTCTTAAGCGCATTTTCGACCAGGTTATCCGACTCGGCCGCAAAACCGACAACAAGTTTCTTCCCTTTTTTGCCAGCAACTGATTGCAGAATATCAGGATTAAGTTCAAGATCGATGGCAGCAGGCATCCTGTCCTTTTTTATTTTGCTAGTATGCTTGATAAGAGGCTTGAAATCGGCAACCGCAGCCGCCATGATGACTGCATCTGCCTGCGCTAGATTGTCAAGCACAGCTTGATGCATTTCACCGGCAGTCTCAATGTTTATGACTTTGACACCAGCCGGCGGTTCCACGCTGGTTGGACCTGAAATCAAGACGACCCGTGCACCTCTTGCCTGCGCCATTGCCGCAATCGCATAGCCCATTTTGCCGGAAGAGCGGTTTCCGATAAACCTCACCGGGTCAATAGGCTCACGGGTACTCCCGGCTGTTACAAGGATGGTTTTTCCTTCTAAATCTCTGGTTCTTGAGAGCATACTTCTAAGATGGTCCAGTATCACTTCGACATCTGGAAACCTGCCGATCGCATTTTCTTCACCGCATGCCAGCCTGCCAACCTCCGGCTTTATTACGCTTATGCCGCGACTTTCAAGGATATGCAAATTCTGTTGGGTTGCCGCATTTAACCACATGAAATTATTCATTGCAGGAACCATAACAACCTGGCTCCTTGCTGCAAGAATAACCGTTGAGAGCGCATCATCAGCAATACCGTGGGCAGCCTTGGCGATTATATTTGCGGTCGCTGGAGCGACGACAACTAAGTTAGCTTCTTCGCTTATTGATATGTGGTGGATTTGTCGCTTGAAATCGCCAGAAAAAAGGTCAGTTAGTACCGGTTCGTTAGTAACCGACTGAAAAGTGATGGGACTAACAAACCTGGTGGCGTTTTGGCTCATGACAACCTTAACCGTTGTTCCTTCCTGGGTAAGCTTACTTGCAAGATCAACAGCCTTATATGCTGCAATTCCACCCGAAACACCTAACGCTATGGTTTTGCCACTGAAAACGCTTTTCTTCATATTGCTAACGCTCGCCTATTATAAAAGCTTACTACTAGGGTCCAGAGAACAAGCTCCTGTTCAGGATTTATCCTCCCCTAGCCCCTCAAGAGAGGGAAGCTAAATGATATTATAACAAAAAAAGCAGCATATGCTGCTATAATAATGTGCCTGATAAACCGGGCAACTATAAAAGGTGGAGATTTTCTCCACCTTAAATTTCAATCAGTTTTTACCGTGGCTCCTAGACCCCGGCCTTTGACCCTACTTAATGCTCTCAACTACGCGCTCGTACGTGATTTTATCCTCTTGGATCTCTGCTAATGCAATTGTGAGCGGTTTGCTTGAAAGAGCATCGATCTGAGGCGGTCTTACTCTTGCAAGGTCATGACGCTTTATTGCGCTAAAGTAATCATTGATTTGCCTCGCCCTTTTAGCAGCGGCGATTACCAGAGTATACTTACTGTCAACTTTGCTTAACAGCCTATCCATATCAAGCCTTGTCACCAATCATCACCTTTTGTCTTAATTCTTGGTAAGTTCCGCCTTGACAATTTCAACAAGCTCGCCGGCGGCTTTTTCCATATCATCATTTATTACCACATAATCATAGTTTTTAGCAAGCCTCATCTCTTGTTCTGCGTTCTTGATGCGCTCAGCCAACTCTGCCTCCGTTTCCGTACTCCGTCGGGCTAGGCGCCGAGCAAGCTCCTCTATAGAAGGTGGCTCGATAAAAATGAGAACTGCTTCGGGCATCTGCCGCTTTACACTAGCAGCCCCCTGAACATCTATTACCATGACCACACTTTTACCCGCGCTGAGCTCTTTTTCAACCACCGATTTCAAGGTTCCATAGTAATTGCTATGCACTATAGCCCATTCAAGAAAATCACCGTCTTCGATATGTTTCTTGAATTCTTCTTCGGTCATAAAGTAATAATCAAGGCCATCTTTTTCGCCCGGGCGGGGCCTTCTTGTGGTTGCTGAAACAGAGCGTGTAAGAAAGGGGACTCTCTTAAGAAGTATTTCTGTGAGAGTCCCCTTTCCTGCTCCAGATGGACCAGATATAACAAATACTTTAGGATCTGTATCCATCGTTAAGTTCACCTATTTACTAACCGAGCTGATAAGTATCTCTTTCTGCTTGCTGCCAAGACCCTGAACCCTTCTAGTCGGGCTAATGCCTGCATCTTGCATTATCTTCTGGGCTCTGGCTTTGCCAATTCCCGGTAAAGATTCTAACAAACTACTAACTTTCATTCTGGAGATTATCGGATCATCGGTTCTGTTAATAATATCCTTGACATTGATCTCTCCGCTTTTCAGTTTCTTCCTAAGTTCTGCTCTTTTTTGTCTTGCTTCCGCTGCCTTTTTCAGGGCTTCTTGCCTTTGTTCTTCAGTTAGTTTCGGTAACGGCATAAATCCTCCTTAAGTTAGCTAGATAAACATTTCTTAAACGGTGATTATAGGTAACAGCTAGCTGAATGACAAATAATACTTTTATTTCATAGATGCCATATCTGTTATGACTTGGGATCATCCGGCACAGCCCGCGCTTAGACAATCCCTGATCTAAGCTACGATCGTTGCCTAAGATTGCAGTGGTTCATCTAGAGCTTCGTTTCTACCCCTGTCAATCTAGCTAGCAACTTATCTTACTGTACCTCCCTCCCTTCTTTCTCAAGCGATGTTTTCAACAAATTGCCTGGAAGCGACATCAAAAACAATATGCCTATACACAAACTTCTGACCAGGACATTTAACAATTCGCCTCGTAAATGCGTATCTCCTGCTTTTATTATCCAAAATAACAAATTTTTTACTAATTACCAATGGCAATTGCAGGTAAACGGCCTGGGCGTAGTTGCTCCATTGTGTTTCCGCAGTTAGTCAGACATGCTTGCTTTTTCAATTTCCGACACAATTTTAGCAGCTGCAGCTGCCGGATCGTCTGCCTTAACTATAGGTCTACCAACAACTAAGTAATTCGACCCGGCTCTTATTGCATCATACGCACTCATGATGCGCTTCTGGTCATTGGTTGCGTCTGTTGATGAGCGTATCCCGGGTGTGACGACCACAAACTCTTTACCTACAGCCTTTCTTATAGTTGCGACCTCTTGCGGTGACGCCACGACCCCATCCATGCCGCTCTTTCTGGCCAACACGGCAAGATTTGCAACTTGCTCCTCGATCGGGTATTTGATACCTATTTCCCCAGCTCCAACCTGATTTAAACTGGTCAAAACAGTTACGCCTAATAAAATAGGAGGTAGCGTGTTATTCCGATCAGATTCCCGCTTCACCGCTAAAGCCGCTTCCTTCATCATCTCTGATCCTCCCATTGTGTGAACGGTGAGCATGTCTACACCGGCGCGAACGATTTCACGACACGCACCTGCGACTTGATACGGTATGTCATGAAGCTTAAGGTCTAGAAAAACTTTTGCCCCGTAGTCCTTCAGTAACCTGATTATATCCCAACCTTCGGCGAGGAATAACTGCAGACCTACTTTATAAAAGACAGCCTTGTCTCCAATTGCCGAGCAAATTGAAGATACCTCTTCTTTGCTTTTAACGTCCAGCGCAATAATCAGGCGCTCTTTTGATTTAAGTGACAGCAATTAACTCCTCTTGAACCATTGATCTAACCTCAATAGCTTAGCGTTTTAGTTAAGTAACATCAAGTAAAATGCGGTTTGGCTGCGGGCAATGCTTTTCCTATACCTGAACTTTTCCTATTATTTGACGGATATCCGTATAACCACGCTCATCTAAGAACTTTTCAATCCCCTCAATGATCTCGATCATCACCCTGGGGTTTATAAAATTGGCGGTCCCAACAGCAACTGCGGTTGCACCGGCTAAAAAGAACTCTATTGCATCCTCAGCGGTCATGATCCCACCTATACCAATGATAGGCACATTTACTGACTGGGCAACTTCCCAAACCATCCTGACGGCCACCGGCTTTATGGCAGGTCCGCTTAATCCTCCTGTAATATTAGCAAGCATCGGTTTAAAGGTGTTTAAATCAATCGACATGCCCACTAAAGTATTTATTAATGATACCGCATCGGCCCCTGCGCTCACAACCGCCCTTGCTATTTTCGATATGTTGTAAACATTTGGCGTCAACTTCACAATCAAAGGATAGTCAGTATTATATCTAGCTGCAGCGGTAACCTGCTCTGCAAGCCTTGCAGATGCACCAAAAGCTATCCCGCCAGCTTTAATATTTGGACAGGAGATATTAAGCTCTATCGCGTTTATACCCGGAACCCCTCGCAAGTCACGGCATATTTGAGCATACTCCTCGAGCGTATTTCCCGCAATGTTTACAATAATCGGTATCTTGAACTTCCGCATGAAGGGAAGGTCATGTTCAAGAAAATGATCAAGTCCTTCATTTTGAAGCCCAATTGAATTTAGCATGCCAGAAGTCACTTCGCATACACGGGGAGGCATGTTGCCATGTCTAGGCTTTAGCGTAACTGTCTTTGCAACAATCGCACCCAAACGTGAAATATCAAAAAACTCGCTAAATTCCCGTCCGGAACCAAATGTACCGGAAGCTGGCATAACCGGGTTTTTTAACTTAATTCCTGCAAGTGTAACGCTCAAGTTTACGCTCATATTTTACTCCAATAACCCATTTTACCTGGGCCAATGTTTTTACCCTGATTCTAAGGTTACTCATCCTCATCCTGGACAAGTCTTCTTAGCATCTGCTTACTCTTGGTTCTGCTGTAACCATTGCTATCGTGTACCCTCGTCCGGGGATTGATCTCCCAGGTTTTACGTTCCTTCTTTGGCTTAATCCGAATTCGCAATTTCTTCCGTTTCATAACCGTATTGCTCAAGAGAAACAGGCTCGATGTTGCTTTTGCCCCAATATATATCGCGCGCATCAAACACAGGACCATCTTTACAGGCCAACTTATAGCCAGTTTTCGTAATACATGTGCATCCAAGGCATACACCTATGCCGCAGGCCATCTTGGTTTCGATCGAGACCTGGCAATCAACACCAAATTCGTCTGCTGTCTCTGACACCTTCTGCAACATTCTCTCAGGCCCGCACGCATAAATAATTTGCGGTCGCAATTGGTGAATAGTACGATTCAAAAGGGATACCACCGTGCCATCATGTCCAAAGCTCCCATCTTCTGTGGCTGCATATGTCTTCTTTGCCAGCCGTTTAAAATCTATATAACGCAGCAACCCCGCTTTATTCTGTGCACCAAGCATAGCATGGAATAAAATGTGTTTTTCTGTAAGCTCCTCAGCAAGGAAAAGAAGTGGGGCTACGCCAAGACCGCCCGCAAGAAGCAGCGCCGATTTAATACCTTCTGAATACTTAAAGCTACTGCCAAGTGGTCCGATTACATCCAGACTATCATGTATCTTAACCTTGGAAAGAGCCTCTGTACCCCTTCCCTTAACCTGAAAAAGTATTTCGAAAGCGCGCCCCGGAACGACGCGGTGAATACTAAAGGGTCTTCTAAGTATAAAACTATCGTTTGGTTCACCGCAAAGAACATGGACAAATTGGCCCGGTTTTGCTTGCTTTGATATCTCGGGTGAGATCAACGTAATATTGAAGACACCGGGTATAATTTCTTCTTTTGCTATGACGTCTGCCTTAACCTGAAACATAATCTTCCTTTTAGAGTCTAGAGGCTTGAGGATTCTGTGTCCTGAGATATGGACCAGGCAAAGCCCCCTTAACTTCAATCACGTTTATTATAAATCTTGGTTGTACTTAGTTATAAATCTTGGTTGTACTTAGCAACTCTGAGTTTTATAAATATTTCAAGATACGGTTATTCCATGCTCATACTGATCTCTGAATCCAAAATATTTTCCTTTGGCTCCTGGTCCCTGGGCCCAGGACCCTTGGCATGATAGTCTTGTATTGCTTTGACATCTAGTTCCCCGCCTATCAAAGCTTCTATTCCCTGGACAACAGCAGTTGCAGCCGCTAAGGTCGTGACGCAGGGGACGCCGTATACAGATGCAGTCGTCCTAATCTCATATCCGTCAATCCTAGTGCCTCTGCCCCAGGGTGTGTTGATTACCAGGTCGATATCCCGGTTCTTAATAAGATCAATAACGTTTGGCCTGCCCTCCTGGACTTTCTTAAGCGCGATTGCATCGACGCCGTTTCTGCTTAGCATTGTCGCCGTGCCTTTTGTTGCGTATATTTTAAACCCAAGTTCATGAAGCCTCTTGGCCGGGAAAATAATCGCCCTCTTGTCGCTATTTCGAACACTGATAAACACGTTACCTTTCTTTGGAAGCTTAAGGCCTGCGCTTATTTGGGACTTGGCAAATGCCTTACCAAAAGCCGTATCGATGCCCATAACCTCACCGGTAGATTTCATCTCTGGACCAAGCACCGTATCAACCTCAGGAAACCGACCAAACGGCAGAACGGCCTCTTTTATTGACACGTGTTCAACAGGCGGAATTTCAAGGACGCCGATCTCTTTTAGGGTTTTACCCGCCATTACTTTGGCCGCAATTTTGGCAAGCGGTACGCCTACCGACTTACTGACAAACGGCACCGTCCTTGATGCGCGCGGATTTACCTCTAAGACGTATACGGTCTGCCCTTGAACCGCATACTGTATATTAAGAAGCCCGCGCACGTTTAGTTCTTTCGCCAGCTGGATCGTGTATTCCTTTATTTGGTTGATAATATCATCATTCAGAGTGTAGGGAGGTATTACGCAGGCGGAATCACCCGAGTGCACGCCCGCCTCCTCAATATGCTCCATAATGCCGCCGATCAAAACATCCTCGCCATCACATATCGCGTCTACATCGACCTCAATAGCTCCCTCAAGAAACTTGTCGATCAAGATTGGGTGGTCGGGTGATGCTTTTACCGCTTGTATTATATACGACTCAAGCCTCTCCTCAGAGTAAACTATCTCCATTGCCCGTCCGCCAAGGACATAAGACGGCCTTACAAGAACAGGAAAGCCGATCCTTCGGGCAACTTCAAGTGCTTCCTCATATGAAGTGGCCGTGCCGTTTGGCGGCTGATTTATGTTGAGTTTTCTGAGTAAGACCTCAAATCTCTTTCTATCCTCAGCAAGGTCAATGCTATCAGGAGATGTTCCGATGATAGGAACACCAGCCTTGCCAAGAGCCGTTGCAAGTTTCAGGGGAGTCTGACCTCCAAATTGGACGATCACGCCCTTTGGGTTCTCTCGCTCGACAATATTCATAACATCTTCAAAGGTGAGTGGTTCAAAGTAGAGCCGGTCGGATGTATCATAGTCGGTTGAGACGGTCTCCGGATTGCAATTGACCATAATCGTCTCAAAGCCCTCTTCTTTTAGCGCAAACGAGGCGTGGACACAGCAGTAGTCAAACTCAATCCCCTGCCCAATCCGGTTTGGGCCACTGCCAAGTATTATGATCTTTGGTTTATCGGATTCCTTTACCTCACATTCTAATTCATAAGTCGAGTAATAATAGGGAGTGTAGGCTTCAAACTCAGCACCGCAGGTATCAACCGTTTTAAAGGTTGCAACAATTCCAGCATCTTTTCGCTTGTTGCGAACCTCAAGCTCGGTCGAGCCAGTAAGATAGGCTATCTGACGATCAGAAAAACCATTTCTTTTCGCTTCACGCAGAATCTCGTTAGGCATCTCAGTTAATTTGAACTGAGCTATTTCCTTTTCCACCTCGATGATCTGGCGAATTTGATCGATAAACCAGGGGTCAATTTTGGAAAGTTCGTGTATTTTTTCAACACTCATTCCATGCTGAAGTGCAAACTTCATATAAAAAATCCTGTCCTGATTTGGAATAGCCAATTTATTATTCACTTCGTCGGGGTTTATATCGTCTTTCCCGTCGGCCCCCAACCCGTAACGATCCTGCTCAAGTGAGCGTATTGCTTTCTGGAGAGACTCTTTAAAAGTGCGTCCTATCGCCATGACCTCACCGACGGATTTCATCTTCGTTGTAAGCGTCTGGTCGGTCTCAGGGAATTTTTCAAATGCCCAGCGTGGAAACTTCGTAACCACATAGTCGATAGTCGGCTCAAAAGATGCCGGGGTCTCTTTGGTGATATCGTTTGCAATTTCATCCAGAGTGTATCCTACAGCAAGCTTTGCCGCCATTTTGGCGATAGGAAAGCCGGTAGCCTTTGAAGCCAGGGCCGAGCTTCGGCTTACTCTCGGGTTCATCTCGATTACTACTATGCGCCCGTCCTCCGGGTTTATAGCAAACTGGATATTAGACCCACCGGTCTCAACACCTATCTCGCGCATAATATCTATTGAGGCATCCCGAAGCTTTTGATACTCAACATCGGTTAGGGTCTGCGCTGGGGCAACTGTAATAGAATCGCCCGTATGAATTCCCATCGGATCAAAGTTTTCTATCGAGCAGATAATTACTACGTTGTCATTGAGATCGCGCATTACCTCTAGCTCATATTCTTTCCAGCCTATAACGGACTCCTCGATCAACACCTCAGAGACAGGGCTCAACATAAGCCCGTTTGAAACGATGCTTATGTATTCTTCTTGATTAAAAGCTATGCCGCCGCCAGTTCCACCTAGAGTAAAACTGGGCCGAATAACAAGAGGAAAGCCAATCTCATCGGCTAGGGTCAATGCATCGTTTAGGTTATAAGCAAAACCGCTTTTTGGAACTTCAAGACCTATTTTTTCCATAGCGGCTTTAAACTCGCTTCTGTCTTCAGCCTTCCTGATGGCGCGAAGTTTGGCACCAATGAGCTCGACTCCATATTTATCGAGCACCCCGCTTTCGGCCAGTGTCACTGCGGTGTTCAGGCCTGTCTGCCCCCCAAGAGTCGGCAGAAGCGCCTGAGGCCTTTCTTTTTTAATGATCTTCTCAACCACCTCAGGGGTTATTGGCTCGATGTAGGTGCGATCGGCAAACTCCGGATCGGTCATGATTGTTGCCGGGTTACTGTTTACCAGGACAACCACATAGCCATCGTCTTTAAGCACCTTGCACGCCTGCGTACCGGAGTAGTCAAACTCACAGGCCTGGCCGATAATTATAGGCCCTGAGCCGATTATCAAGATTTTTTGAATATCACTTCTTCTTGGCATATCTCGTCGCTCGTTCCTCGCTCCTCATAGAGTTCGGGTCCGGTGTCCGGAAACCAGGTAGGTAAGAATTTAATTTATATTATTCAATAAATCCTGGTCCCTGGCCGCTGGCCCCTGCTTCCTTACCCTTCCATCATTTCAACAAACTGGTCAAACAAATATCTTGCGTCGTGCGGACCAGGCGCCGCCTCTGGGTGATACTGAACTGAAAAAGCTGGTACCTCCAAGCAGCGCAGCCCTTCAACTGTGCCATCGTTTAAGTTTATATGTGTTAATTCGATCTTGCCAAAGTCGCTCTTTCCGCTCCAGCCACCCAATGGGATGGTTTGACCTACTCGCCAAGGCCGCTCTGAAACGTCAAAAGATGAGGGGTTGACCGCAAAGCCGTGGTTTTGGCTTGTTATTTCGACTTTCCCCGTCAGCAAGTTTTTAACCGGCTGGTTCCCACCGCGATGGCCAAACTTCAACTTATAAGTCTCGCCACCGATTGCAAGAGAAAGAAGCTGGTGGCCAAGACAAATGCCAAAGATCGGCTTTTTACCCAGTAAATCGCGGGTGGTTTTAATCGCGTAAGTCACCGCTGCTGGGTCACCAGGGCCGTTTGATAAAAAGACGCCGTCAGGGTTCATTGCCATGACTTCTTCTGCAGAGGTCGTAGCAGGTACTACTTTTATTTCACAGCCGACACTTGCAAGGCAACGCAGGATATTTAGCTTTACTCCAAAATCAAAGGCAACTACCTTATATCTACTCTTGCCGTTGCTTTTCCACATATAGGGCTCGCCGGTAGTCACGCCTTTTACCAAATCCAGACCGACTATAGATGGTATATTGCGAGCCTTCTCGACGACCGCAGCTTCGCTATCGCCGCCGATCGAAATTACACCTCTCATTGCACCCATGCTTCGGATATGCTTGGTAAGAGCCCTGGTATCGACTCCCTCGATACCAACAATTCCGTGCTCGGCAAGGAAATCCTGCAGTGACCCATCTGAGCGCCAGTTACTGTAAATCGCTGAGACTTCGCGCACAATAAAGCCTTCAACAAATGGTTTTCTGGATTCAAAATCCTCACTATTTACACCATAGTTTCCAATAAGAGGATAGGTCATGGTAACAACCTGGCCAGCATAGGATGGATCGGTTAATATCTCCTGGTAGCCGGTCATACTGGTATTAAAAACAACCTCGCCGCGTGCTTCACCTTCGGCTCCAAAACCATACCCGTAAAACACTTTTCCATCTTCAAGTGCCAGAATCGCTTTCTTTTTATGCAGTATACCCATTGCTCTCCCTCTTAAGCTTCTAGCTCTGAGCTGCTAGCTCCTAGCAGGAATTACTTTACCCTTTGCCCTGAACCCAGAACCCAGGACCCTATCTCTAATAACTGGATCGCCCGCACTGAATACATCCGTTACAACACCTTTTAGCTTCCATCCGCCGTAGGGAGTGTTAACACTTTTTGACTCAAGCTTAGTAGGATCAACCTCAAGTTCAGCGTTAAGGTCAACTATTACCAGGTCAGCTATATCGCCTACGCCTATGCTACCCTTTGGAATCCCAAGTATCTTTGCCGGGTTGACACTCATTCTCGCTATAGCTTCGCTTAAACTTATTACATCCGCTTCAACAATCTCAGTTAGAATAAGGCCCAGTGTCGTCTCAAGACCTATCATACCAAACGGCGCGTAGTCAAACTCCATCTCCTTCTCATGGCGGGCGTGCGGTGCATGGTCGCTAGCTATAACATCAATCACACCATCTTTTAAACCTTGACGAAGCGCCTCGAGATCTTCTTTTGTGCGAAGCGGAGGGTTTACCTTAAGGTTGGTGTCGTAATCTTTCAAATTTTCATCGGTTAAAATGAGGTGATGCGGCGTAACTTCGCATGTCACCCTAACTCCCCGCTCTTTTGCCCTTCTTACAAGATCAAGACTTCCTGCGGTGCTTAAATGCGCTATGTGAAGCCTACCACCAGTAAGCTCGGCTAAGATAATATCACGAGCGACAATGATTTCTTCAGCCGCTGCGGGTATGCCTTTTAAGCCAAGGACAGTTGACCAATAGCCTTCGTGGATCTGCCCACCGCAGGCCAGATTAGCCTCTTCGGCATGTGATATCACTGGTTTATCCCACATCTTTGTATATTCAAGGGCCCGCCTCATCAGCTGAGCATTCATTACACATTTACCGTCGTCGGAAAAAGCCACAGCACCAGCTTTTATAAGGTCACCCATCTCGGAGAGACGCTCACCCTCAAGTCCTTGCGTGATCGCACCGATCGGGTAGACATTTCCAAAGCCTACATCTGCCGCCTGGCGTTTTATATATTCAACAACTGAAGACGAATCGATCACTGGGTCGGTATTTGGCATGCACGCTACGCTTGTGAATCCACCGCGTGCCGCCGCCCTCAGGCCGCTTTCAACAGTCTCTTCATCGGTTCGTCCTGGGTCACGCAAGTGTACATGCATATCTACCAAGCCAGGAATTACTATTTTGCCGGAGACATCGATTTCCTCTGCGCCTGCCGCAGTTCTTTTGCTTGCCAGATCTTTACTGATGGCAACTACGCGACCGTTTTCTATTAAGATATCAAGTTGTGCATCCACATTGTTTGCAGGGTCGACAACATGGCCGCCTCTTATTAAAAACTTACTCATCGCCTCTAGCACCACCTAAGAGCAGGTACAATACTGCCATTCGAACTGCCACTCCATTTGTCACCTGGGTTGTTATGACCGCCTGCGGCATGTCGGCTATCTCAGGTGCAATTTCAACGCCTCTGTTCATTGGGCCAGGATGCATAAGGATCAAATCTGGCTTTGTCATCTGCAGGCGTTTCTTGTTTATTCCAAAAAGGGCCGCATACTCGCGGAGCGAGGGAAAAAGCGGCTCCCCTTGTCTCTCAAGCTGTATCCTCAACAGATATAAGACATCTATCTCGGGAAGCACCGTATCTATATCATAAGAGACCCTAACACCCAGCAACTCGATATCCTTCGGCATAAGCGTTGGGGGACCGACCACGATAACCTCCGAGCCCATTTTCTTCAAAGCTAAGATGTTTGACCTAGCAACCCGACTGTGCAGGATATCTCCCACTATAGCTACTTTAAGCCCATTTAGCGTGCCGAACTCTTGTCTAATAGTAAACAGATCAAGGAGTGCCTGAGTCGGGTGCTCATGCGAACCATCCCCAGCATTCACCACACTGCAATCCATATATTTTGCAAGAAGCGCCGCCGAACCCGACGCAGCGTGCCTTATGACTACTAAGTCGGCCGCCATCGCTTCGATAGTTTGTGCGGTATCTTTAATGCTCTCACCCTTAACGACTGCACTTGTGCTCTTCGAGATGTTGACTGTATCTGCACTTAACCGCTTGGCAGCAAGCTCAAAAGATGTTCTTGTTCTCGTGCTTGGTTCAAAGAAAAGGGTAATAACTGTGCGCCCCCGCAAAGTCGGGACTTTCTTGATCGGCCGCTTTGATATTTCTTTGAACGATTCAGCCACATCAAGGATTAGCGCTATCTCTTCGCTCGTCAATTGCTCTATGCTTACTAAATCCTTATGTCTTAATCCCAATTTAGCAGTATCCCCTTATCAACTGAGATGCTGGCCCATTGGATAAACCAAAATGCGTACTTATGGCCTGTCAACTCCTGTTTTTGGAGCTTCGCCTAACTCTTCTCCAATAGTAACCTGGTCTTGACCATCAACTTCGGTCACTTTCACCTGCACCCGCTCTTTACGCGAGGTAGGGATATTCTTGCCGACATAATCGGCTCTTATCGGAAGCTCGCGATGGCCTCTGTCTATCATAACGGCAAGCTGCACTGCCGCTGGTCTTCCATAATCCATGATCGCATCCATCGACGCCCTTATTGTGCGGCCAGTATAGAGAACGTCATCGACAAGGATTATTGTCTTGCCTGTAACATCAAACGGAATCTCGGTCTTGTATATCTTCGGGTTCGAATATGTTGTTACATCGTCACGATAAAATGTAACATCAAGCGCGCCGACAGGGAGGTCAACGCCCTCGATTTCCTTTATCTTGTCTGCTAATCTCTGAGCAAAAAAAATACCGCGATTGCGGATTCCAACAATTACTAAGTTCTCCGCACCGCGGTTTTTTTCTAAAATCTCATGGGCTATCCGAGTAATGGCACGCCCCATGGCCTCACCATCCATCACCAGTGCTTTTTCCTTAAAACTCACCAGCCGCCCCCTGTTTTAGCACAAAAAAATACCTTCTCTGCAGGCTGCATGAAGGTAGGCACGTTAAAGAGTAATCTCGGGTATATTCACTTACCATCCCTTACCAGCCTCGCAGGACTAGATTTAAAGGTCGCAATAATAGTATCAAAAAGCCGGATTCTATGCAACCGGTTTTTGATAAGCAATTAATATCTATATAATTATCGGCAAAATCTCGCTTAAAGATAATCCTCATCCTCCATCTCGCGCAATCGCTTGCGCTTACGAAACGGGACAATAATGGCGGTTAAGATTACTAAGCTGCTAAGCAGGTACCAGCCAATATCCCGAAGCTGCATAAGCCAGATGCTTTTAACCTCGCCGCTTGCAAAGCCCTTCCATTTGGCATTTAAATTATCCTGGCTTAAGCCCAAAACCTGCGTGAGGGCATCATTGAAATCTAATCCTTTCTGGAGTTTTTCTATTACCTCATAGAGCTTCGGCTCACCAAACTCATTTACAATGAAATCTATCACCATATATCCTTGTGCATAATCTTGCTTAGTTGCATTGTTATCTAAAGACTGGTTCTCATTCCCAACCAGATCTGGGATATCCCTCGCAAGCGCATACTTAGCTATTTCTGCAGCCTCTATCCCAGGTTTAGACTCATAAATAGCAAGCCCCTCAATGAACCATATAGGAACTGTGTTTACCTTGGGTACGCTGCGCAAAAACATCATGTGACTTATCTCGTGCCTTAAAGTCGTGGTTGAGTTTCCAGCCCCGAGAAGGACTGCTATCATGTTTTGACAAGGTGAGGCATAACCTGCAGCATCCGGTGAAGGGCTTCCGCTTAAGAAGGCGGCTTGATCGGTGTAAATATATAGGTTAATAATCTGGCTCTGGTTATACTTGTAGCGAGAAGCCATCTCAGTATAAATTCTCTCGGCAACATCGCCTATTTGTTCAATATCCGCTCTTTTTGGTGCATAGATTAAAAAGTGTTGCGTACTAAGCGTTGCCCAATCACTTTGTAGGATGATGGCAAATACAAAAGAAGGGGTGAGCATTGAAACAAGAATCGCCATAATTATGACTCTTGCCAATAAGCCTTTAGTGCTCATCACGTGCGATATCGCCTTTTGCATCTAGTCCATGTCCTTAACTATCTCCAGAAGCTCATTGTTGGTAAGTGTGCTAACCATATGTCTATTGCCGTAATAAAACCCATCGTATATGGTATCAGGTTTCATCTCTAGGAAATTTGCCGGAATATAAAAGGTTACTGAATTTTGTAGGTCTTTGAAGAAGATAAACTTGGGCGGTTTATTATATGAAAACGTGACAACTGCGTACGCCTGATCTCTTATCACGGCCATGTCCTTTTCGGATAAGAGGGAATCGCTCGCTGGGCTACCCACCCGCAGAATTATTCGCTCACCAGCGTCGCATACCTTGTCGTATATCTTATCGCCTGGCTTAATAAGCCTCTGGGTGTGGTTGCAATATATCTCTATTTTTATTGGTCTTCCGTATATGGTAACACCGGCACTTCTCTTTGTGAGTTCCAGGTCTTGTTTTTTAGCCTCGGAAGTCACATCTCTATGCTGCAAAGCATTGGATGCTAACTGCTTTGCACAAGACGTCAAAAGAGTCAGAGCAACTACCAGAAGTACCATAATTTTATGCTTTTGTGCTTTTATCTTCACCAGCCTCCTTGACCCTCTCCAATTGGTTAGGTAAACTGGTCAGGTGTAACTTACCAATCATTAACCTACAGGAGCAGACGTGAGACTAAGCTATTCGGCGATTTCAACATACCAGAAATGCCCCCTCTCCTACAAATTTGCCTATATCGATAGGCTACCAACCAAACCATCGCATTACTTAAGTTTTGGTAGCAGCATTCACTCTGCACTAGAATTCTTTTACAACGTGGAGACAGCTGAGCCATGCAGTCTTGAGCGGTTGTTAGAAGAGCTTGATAACGTCTGGGAGAGCGAGGGATACGAGGATGAGGCACACGAGCGGCAATACAAGGAAAAAGGGCGGGCGATACTAACCCAATTCTATAACGAAAACGTCCTTACATTTGCTATTCCGATTGCGGTAGAGAAGCGATTTGCTCTCGATATGGAAGGCATTACACTATCAGGTGTAATCGACCGCATAGATAGGCTCTCAAATGGGGGCATAGAGATCATTGACTATAAAACCAATGATAAGCTTCCACCAAAAACAAAAATGAACACGGATTTGCAGCTTCCTATCTACCACATGGCGGTTGAAGAACTGTACGGAGTCGCCCCGCAAAAAGTCACGCTTTATTTTTTAGTTCCAAATCAAAAGATGAGCACCCGCAAAACTAAAACCGACGTTGCAAAAGCCAGGGATACAATTCTCAAGGTATCAGAAGATATACGTGCCCAAAAATTTGATCCCTTCAAGAACCCTTTGTGCCCTTGGTGTGATTACATAGAATTCTGCCCACTTCATAAAGACGACCCGATTATGCTGGCCAGAGCTGCCGCAAATGGCAAGGTGTCAAATGGGAAGAGCTTAAACGGCACAGCTCCAAAAACGACAATAGCAAAACTAAAGCAAAGTGCAGGCGAGATAGAAAAGGCAGTCGATGAGTATCTGGAGCTAGTGCAAAATATTAATAAGGCCCGCGCCAGGCTAAATGAGCTTCAATCAATCATCCACAACTACTGTGAAGCAAACGGGCTATCCTTGGTCAGAGGCACGCGTGGAGGACTTGCCCGAAGAGTGCATAAGACTACCCACTATAATGTCAAAAAGCTCCGGGAGCTTCTCGAACCCCGTGGCCTTTGGGAGAAAATTCTCGACGTAAACGGGCGACTTTTAAAAGAGCTGCTTGATGATGAAGCATCGCAGGGAGAGCTGCGGAAAATAATCGAAACTGCAAAAGAAGTTGAGGACATAAGCTATGCTTTATACATTAAAGATGAAATAGGAGAAGAATAAAGGTAAAGGGGAAAGCAAAGGCAAGCAATAGCCTCAAATAACAACCACTAAAGTTGCCCTCTAAAACAATATCCTATCAACTTATAAATCAATTTTGCAGCCAAAAAATCACTTGCTGGGTTGCCAGGGATAGGGGCAAGTTCGACTACATCAAAGCCAACCACTTTTTTATGAAAGGTCACCTCACGCAGGACATCAAGGATCTCGTACCAGGTTAAGCCACCCGGCTCCGGAGTACCGACTGCCGGCACCTCAGATGGATCAAAAACATCCATATCGATGGTTATGTATACGGTGTCAGTCAATGCATCGACGATATCCTCTACACCGTAGTAACCGTAGCGATACTGCCTAGCAGTAACCGAAAAAATATTGTTGGTCTTAATAAATCTTGATTCCTCCTTGCTACTGTTTCTTATCCCAACCTGAGCGAAACTTACTCCCTCATCATAGATGCGTTTCATAACGCAGGCATGGCTATATTGAGTATTCTCATACTCGTCACGAAGGTCGGTATGAGCATCAAACTGCAGCACACTAATGTCGGCATAAAAATCTTTGAATGCCTGAACTGCGCCGAGAGTAAGTGAGTGCTCCCCGCCTATCATTACGGGAAATTTCTCAGCCTCAAGGACGTCTAAAAATACACGCCGTACCGTATCAACCTGGTATCTTGGTCCCTCCATATTCGGCATTATCTCGTTAAAAGTATGGATACCTACCTTATCATATATTTCTATATCCAGTTCCTCGTCATATAGTTCAACCTGGCGTGATGCGTTAATAATGGCAAGCGGCCCCTCCCGCGTGCCGGCTTTGAACGAAGTCGTCGAATCGTATGGAAACGGCAGCACCACGACTTTAGACTCCTCAAAGGCATTGTGCTCGCTTATCCCTAAAAAATTAAAGGGAAGAGATGAATACACGTTAAACCTCCAGCAAAAATATAACCTGGCCTACTGGCTGAGCTTTTACCCTATTATACCGTAAACATCTAGAAGCTATCAGTTATCAGCCATCAGCGCTAATAGTTGTTCTTATAGCTGATAGCTTCTAAAAAGCGTTCTCCCCGCCTTCCGGTCTTCGGGAAGCGGGGAGATTAATTGAGTAACATAAAACCCCTTTGTCTCAGCTTACATTTCTAGAATCTAGGAACGTGCTTGACTACAATATCCTCCTTCTTGATGTTAAGCTGCCTGCAAACCGACTCTAGGATTTTCTCGCAGCTCGTGGCGCCGCAGGTAAACACATCAAGGGCCATCTTGCCGTCATCGGCATAAGTATGGATTGAAACGTGGCTCTCATCGAGCATAATAAATGCGGTGCAGCCAGGCGATGAGTTGTGTCCAAAGTGGTATCTGGACTGGTTAATTATATTTGCACCAGCCTCGTTTGCTGCGTTGACAATAGTCTGTAGCAGCTTCTTGTCATCCACGAGGACATCGTAGTCCATGTTGTGGACGTCCACAATTAAGTGATTTCCCTTGTTCATCTCTCAATCCTTTCTAGTTGATCTCCAACCCAACTAAAGTTTCTTTTTCTATAGAAATCCTTATTGGATTGTAAAAACGCTCCAACCAGAAGCGGCAATCCGATGGTTGAGTCTATATACACGGTTGCCATTTGCGCTTCTTTGGAGATTTTACCCCAGGACTGCGCTTCCTCGAATGTGCAACCGCTTAAACCACCCCATTTCGGATCATCGGTAGTAATTTGGATGGCGTACTTGTGCCCGTTTACCTCACGATAACCCATCGTGTCCAACAACGGCTCCAACTGCTGGATATAATTTTTTGGCACGCCCCCGCCAACGTAGATTGCTCCAGTTTCTTCTGCTTGCAGTTTTATCTGGGCAATCTCATAGTTATCCCTAATTTGGTCAATGAACAGGCCTCTCTTTTGCCCGTTTGCATCTTTTTGAGCGTAAAGGTGAGTAAGGCCAATACCTATTGCGCTATCGCAAAGCGCGGGGCAAAAGACCGGGACTCCTTCTTCATAAGCCGCGCGTAGTATCGAATTGGGGTCTTCAATTCTTGAGCCCATGTAGGCTAGAAATTCGCGCGATGAATAGGAGCCAGGTTCAAGCTCTGAAGCTATCTTAGATATGGTTAACTCGACCGTTTCAAAATCCTGGTTGTCGACATACGTGTCATAGATGCGATCGATTTTGAGATCTTCAAGCACCTTGTCGTCGGCATGAGCTGAACCAACATAGTGGTGATAGCCCATGGCCTCGATAAGATCGTGGGTGAGGTTCGCACCGGTTGATACAAGAACATCAACCATGCGCTTTTTAATCATGTCGCGGATTACCTTGCGTAATCCACCCGGAACAATAGCACCAGCTATACCAAGAAAAATAACCGCCTTGTCGTCCCTCATCATATTTTGAAGAACAATTCTTGATTTTGCCAGGTTGCGGCTTTGAAATGACGTTGCCTCAAACCCTTGGAGAAGCTGGTTTAAATCAGCGATATTATCAAGATCCAAATGCTGGATCGGGAATTTTAACAAATCGTGTTTTTTCAACTGACCTCCTCACGGCGCTATACAGTTTTTAATACATGCGTCCACTTTTAGCAAAACCAAGGTACAACCTTGCAAATTCAACCTTTTTATAATAACGCTAAAGTTTCCAATATACAATATATATTTTATGCTAAACAAAAGATTGCATAACAAATGCCTGCCCTAATTAATCAAAAAACTTATAAATTCCGCCTGGTTAATTAGCGCAAGCATGGCTAGAAAACAAACAATAATAAGAATAATAAGATAGAGTGTGGGGGTCAAGAGCTAAATGCTGATGGCTTTTTACGGCACAATAACTTCAAGCACCCCCGGGGCAACTTCAAACTCAATCGGCGTTACCCCTATTATATCGCCGTCGGCCTGAACCGGAATCGTCTCGGCTGATTTTACCTCAATTTTCTTTACCTGCAGGTATGAAACATCTCTAAATCTCAGGTGGAACTGTCCGATCGCTCCTGCTAGGTATTTATAAAGGGAAGCCTTCTGCGTTTTTGAGAAAATGCAGAGATCGAGATAACCATCGTCAGTTGCCGCTTTTGGGGTTACCTTAAAAATGCCACCATAGTAGCGGGTATTTCCAATTACAGCAAACGAGCCTTCATATTGGTTGCCATCTGCTTTGATTTTAAGCAAGGGCGGTTTGTAAAACATCAAGGTCTTGATGGCGGCAACAACGTAGGCTGTGTCTTTCAGCCAGTATTTAAGTCTGAGGTCAAGATTTTCTATAACTGCCGCATCAAATCCTATGCCAGCTACATTAAGAAAATATCTGCCGGTATCTGTTTTTCCTAGATCAATTCGCCTGGTCTTGCCTCTAATTATTACATCAACTGCAGACCGCAAATTTAAGGGAAGGCCTGTCTCCTTCACAAAATCATTGGCAGTTCCGCCGGGGATGACCCCCATTATAGTCCCTGTACCTGCAATCCCGTTAGCGACTTCTGCAATCGTGCCGTCTCCACCAACCGCCACTACCAGCCTGTAGCCATCCTGGTACGCCCTGTGCGCGATATCGATCCCGTGCCCCAACTGAGCAGTAAACTGAAGCTCGGCCGGGTAACCGCGACACGAAAACTCTTCATACGCTGCTACAGCAATTCTCTTTGCGCGCCCTTGCCCTGCGGTTGGATTTGCAATTAGATATACCCCGGTTCTTTGGCCAAGCATTTACAATTTACCTTTCTACTAATTCACCGGTTAGTCGGCTCATCGGCGAACTGTTCCTCAGGATACATTTTTCTGAGTTTATCCAGGACATTCTGTAGGTCCGGGGGAAGCTTATCTTCAAAAAGCATACGCTCACCTGTCCTCGGATGAGTGAATTCAAGTTTATACGCATGCAGGAACTGCCTGTTAAGCCCCAGGTCTCTTTTAGAACCACCTGAACCGTAAAGGGGATCACCAACTACCGGATGGCCGATATATTTCATGTGCACCCGAATCTGGTGGGTACGCCCTGTCTGAAGACTTACTTCAACCAAGCTATAATCATTATACATGGCAAGCACCCTGTAATGGCTAACTGCCTCCCGAGCAGATGTTCCCATAACAGCCATCTTTTGCCTGAACTTTGGACTTCGCCCGATTGGAGCATCAATTGTACCTTTCATTTCCTTAAAGCGGCCATGGACAAGGGTGAGGTAAGTGCGCTTAATTTCCCTGTTCTTTAGCTCCCAACTTAGCTTCTGGTGGGCAAAATCATTTTTCGCGATGATCATAAGACCTGAAGTATCTTTATCCAGGCGATGGATTATTCCAGGCCGGGTAACGCCACCAATGCTGGAGAGCTCTGGTGCATGTGCAAGAAGAGCATTAACCAGCGTGCCGCTGGCATGCCCATGAGCCGGATGAACAACCATCCCGGCTGGTTTGGATAGCACAATAATGTCGCTGTCCTCATACCTGATATCAAGCGGTATAGGTTCAGGTTTTACTTCGGTGGATTCGGGTGGGGGAATGGCAACATCTACCATTTCTCCCGCTTTAAGACGGTAATTTTTATCGGCTTGTCTGCCTTCTACTAAGACTAATCCCTTTTTAATCAGATTCTGGGCTAAACTTCTCGAGGCAATCTCAGGGTTTTTTGCAAGAAATACGTCCAGTCTCTGGCCTGCATCTTCTTGTCCAACAACCAGAGAAAACTCAAAAGTCCCTATCTCCTCGTTATAAGTTCCTCTTTCTGTGAGGTGCATTTAATTGTTCGCCTGTTCTGTCTCAACCCGATTTGATCTGAAGTAATAACCAAATATAACAGTAAGCCCTGTCACCAGCATTATTATACTGAATATTTGGGATGCGCTCATCCCTAGGGCAAAAGTTGGGTTTGTGCGGAAGAACTCGACGATAAACCTTGAAAAGCCGTACATTGAGATATAAATCCAGAACAGCAACCCATCGCTTTTAATCCGAGACCTGGCCCAAAGTAAAATGCCTAAAATAATCAGGTTGTATGTAAATTCGTAAAGCTGGGTTGGATGTAGAGGTATGCCAAGAGGCCTGGCTGATGATTCGCTATTCGTAAATGTGACTCCCCATGGAAGGGACGTTTCTTTCCCGTAGCAACACCCGTTGGCGAAACAACCAAGCCGACCAATTGCTGAACCAAAAGCCAGTGACGGCGCAACCATATCGGCAACTCTGCCGATTGAAAGTCTTCTCTGCCTGACAAAAATCAGAACGGCTAAAGCGCCACCGATTAAGCCTCCATAAAATACAAGCCCGCCCTGCCAAATTGCAAAAACCTGTGCCGGGTTAACAGCAAAGTCGCGCCAATGATCTACTACATAAACCAGTCTTGCACCGATAATCCCGCCAATCATAGCGAAAAGAACTATATCGTATGCAAGATCGGGATAAAAACCTTTTCTCTTTGCCTCGCTTCGAATTAGAAATATGCTAAAAAGGAAAGCAACCGCAATAGCTACGCCATAAGTGTGTATGGTGACCGAGCCTATCTTAAAAAGTATTGGTAACACTATCCCCCACCCTTTTTCCTGGGATTATCCCACCTGAGAAGATTCTTTGCGAGCATTAATTAAAAAGATAATGCTAAGCATTATAGCACCCACGACTATTGACGAGTCGGCCAGGTTAAAGACCGGCCAAATTCGCAGATCTATAAAATCAGTAACTTCTCCTAAAAAAATCCTGTCAATTACGTTACCTACCGCACCTCCAAGCAGCAGACCCAAGGCTAACATCTGCTGGCGGTCCTCCACTTTAGCACGCAGGTAATAGTATACTATTACAGCTATAACCACAATACTTACAACTAGAAAAATGATTTTTTGGTTTGGCAGTAACCCAAATGCAGCCCCAGAATTTCTCACGTGTGTTACATGAATGATCCCCGGAACTAAAGGGTATGAGGAATTGACCGGCATAAGATATCGAATAAAGACCTTTGTAGCCTGATCAAGCACTATTACAAACGCAGCCACTATAAACAAGAACATTAAACCACCAAGAAATAGATTTTATTACTTCTAGTTTAACTCTTTGATTTTTCATTTTCTATTCTCTAGCCTGGAGGGAGGGCCGGGCCTACCAGCTTCTCTCCTCGGCTTTCTTGTCCTCTATGCATAGTTCGGCATAAGGAATGGCTTTAAGCCTTTCCATTTCTATAGGTCTTCCGCACACTCTGCAAAAGCCATACGTACCATCTTCGATTCGCTTTAAAGCTCTATTTACCTGATTCAGAAGGTCTTGAGTATTAAGTGACAGCGAGAGGTCCCTTTGTCTCATGTCTATATTGGTTCCAAGGTCTCCCATGTGATTATCGTAGGAGCTATTTTCACCAGACCACTCCTGTTCTGAATTCTCCAGAGTGGTGTTTATATATTTCAGCTCTTCTTCCAGACTCTCTTTCTCTTTTAACAACCGCTCCCTAAACGCATTCAGCTCCCGCTCGTCCATGGGAAACCCTCCTTAAACTTGCGGCACTCCTCTGAAATCCTCTGGGTAAATCCTGTTCCACGATCTTTGAGGCATCAATCATATTATACCCGTAACGAGCTGATAGCTATCAGACCTGCACCAACACTGAAGCGCACCTGGCACATAGACCCGGATGCTCATGCGATACACCTACCGTCTCTTCATACCGCCAGCACCTTTCACATTTAGCACCAGGCGCCTGTGAAACTTTCACAGCAAAATCCAATATGACCTCGCTTCTAAACGAATCAACCGGGGCCTCAAAATATGGGTATACTTTAACACTCGATACAATCATTACTTGCGCAAGAAGATCTTTAAAAGAGTCTAAAAATTCACGGGTACTATCATCGACATACAGCTCAACCTGTGCCTCTAGTGAGTTACCTATCCTCTTCTCATTTCTCGCCTCTTCAAGCGCTTTTGCAACCTCTCCCCTTATCTTAAGAAGTTTGTTCCATCTGCCATCAAGGTCCACATTTATATATTCTTCATTTGGTGTTGGCCAATCAGATAAATGAACACTCGGCTTACCCCTAACCTCCTCTGGAATGTAAGACCAAATCTCCTCGCATGTAAAGGCAAGTATTGGAGCAAGAACTTTTGTAAATGTGACCAGCATTTTAAAAAGAACAGTCTGAGCTGCCCTGCGTTCAACCGAGCCAGCAGCTGAAGCATACAACCTGTCTTTTATAATGTCGAGATATAATGAACTCAGCTCATTAGTGAAGAAATCATAGACCGAGCGATAGACAGCATGGAACCTGTAGTCATTGTAACTTGCCGTAACATTTTTAAGCAGCCCTGTCATCTCATGAAGGGCCCACTTATCAAGTTCCTGCAGCCTGTCATAATCGACGTCATCAATGCCAGGCTTAAAATCGTAGAGGTTGCCGAGCATAAACCGAAACGTGTTTCTAATCCTTCTGTAAGCTTCCCCAACATGCTTTAAAATATCCGGGGAAATTGCCACATCTACCGTATAGTCGCTAGATGCAACCCAAAGCCTCAATATGTCGGCACCAGACTTCGCGATGACATCCAGCGGATCCACTACATTACCAAGCGATTTAGACATTTTACGGCCTTCGCCATCCACGACAAAGCCGTGTGTCAATACAGCCTCGTATGGGGCTCTATCATGCTCACCGACTGAGGTCATAAGCGAAGACTGAAACCAACCGCGGTGCTGATCGCTTCCCTCTACATATATATCTGCCGGCCACCTGAGCTCAGGGCGGTTCTTAAGAACCGCTTCGTGGCTTACCCCAGATTCAAACCAGACATCAAAAATGTCGGTTTCTTTTGTAAGTGCTCCTCCGCCACATTTAGGACATTTAAATCCTTTCGGCAGGATTTCCTCAGCACTCTTGATAAACCAGGCATCAGCACCATCGGCCATGAAGAGATTAACGACTGCACCTATAGTTTCATCGTTTACGATTTCTTCATGGCAATCGCTGCAATAAAATACCGGTATTGGAACGCCCCAGGAACGCTGGCGCGATATACACCAATCTGGCCTGGTCTCAACCATTCCGGTAATGCGCCTGATGCTCCAATCAGGAATCCAGTTGACCTGGTTTATCGATTTTAAGGCCTCTCCACGCAGGTTGTTAATCTCCATAGAAATAAACCACTGCTCCGTGGCCCTGAAAATAACCGGGTTCTTGCATCGCCAGCAACAAGGATAAGCATGGGTTATCTCGGATGAATAAGGCAAAAGACCCTTGTCCTTCAAAAATTCGATTATCTTTTTATTTGCATCAAAGATAAGCATGCCCGCAAATTGGCCCGCCTCTTTAGTAAAATGCCCTGTTGCATCCACCGGCATTGGGGACGGTAGGTCGTACTTCAACCCAGTCATGTAGTCTTCCTGACCGTGCCCAGGCGCCGTATGCACCGCACCAGTTCCTGTATCAAGTCCGACATAGTCCGCAAGGACCACTACCGACTCTTTTTCTGGAAAAAGTGGGTGTTCGCACTTAAGAAACTCCATCTCGGCACCCTTAAACCGGGCAGCAATATCGTAATTGGCAAGCCCTATCTCTTGAGACACTTCACCTAGCCTGGCCTCAGCAAGGATTAACATCTCATTACCGGATTTTACAGCGATATACCAGGCATCCGGATGAACCGCTACCGCAACATTTGCCGGAAGCGTCCATGGAGTTGTGGTCCAGATAACCACATACTTGGGCTCGTTAAAGCCCCTTAAAGGTTCGAATTCGCTTTTTAAAGGAAACTTCACATAGATGGACGGCGATGAATGTTCTTTGTATTCTATCTCCGCTTCCGCGAGTGCCGTCTGATCTTCAATGCACCAGTGGATTGGCTTGCGGCGCTTGTATACAAGGCCCCGCTTATAAAGCTCGCCAAACACCCTGACGTTTGTTGCTTCGTATTCATGATTAAGCGTAAGATATGGATTAAACCAATCCCCACTTACCCCAAGCCGCATAAACTGCTCGCGTTGCTTATCAACAAAGCTCATCGCATAATCGTGACATAGCTTTCTAAAATCCGCTTGCGAAATAGTCTTCGCTTTTTCGCCGAGTTGCTTCTCAACATTATGCTCAATAGGCTGGCCGTGGCAATCCCACCCAGGAATGTACGGGCTGTCAAATCCAATCATGGTTTTGTATTTTACAATGATGTCTTTAAGAATCTTGTTCATTGCTGTGCCGACGTGTATATTTCCATTTGCATACGGTGGACCATCATGAAGAATAAACTTTTTCTTCCCTTCAGATTCCTTGCGAATCGCGCCGTATAGGTTAATATCGCTCCAGATCTTTAAGGTCTCCGGTTCTCTTTGCGGTAGGTTTGCCTTCATAGGAAAATCAGTCTGAGGCAGGTTTAATGTCACTTTGTAATCCGGCTTAGACGATTCACTCATTATGCCTTTTCACCCCGTAATCATAAATTATTATCTGCAAGACCTATTTGTAATCGATTATAAATTATTTAAATACAAAGTGCCCACGTATAGGCACATTAAAAAGCCCTCTCCCGCTCCATATCGAGAAAGGTTCTTGTTTGCAAGTCCCGAAATAAAGTTAGTTTATTTTGCACGTCGAATAATTATTTTGCGAATAATTCACGCAGGCTATCTATCTAGTACTTCCGCTAAAATCCATAACCTGAGGTCACGACTATCCAGCGCATCGACAAACGAATTGACTTGCTCTCTCAATGCCGAATCTGGCTCATAAACAAAAATGGCCTCACCATCAATCTCTTCTTTCTTTAAGAGACCTTTGACTGCCAGCTCTTCAACGGCCCTCGCAATGTCGTCCTCGCGCCTTCCTAAGTGTCTTGCTAAATCTGTAACCCTATCTCTGACGCTAGGATTCTCATGGTAAAATACTATAACCGCCCACGCCACCAGCGAATCAACATATAAATGGACGAAATCTTTAAGGTTTTTATCGATGGCTTTGCTCATTAAATTTGACACCCGTAAACCCTTGGAGGAATACTAGACACTCTTCATAGCATTCTCTAGATCTGTTTTGACTTTCTCAGGGCTAACTCCCTTTACCAAAATGCTTTTATTCCGACCCTGTTGACCTGATTTTATCGCAACTTGGCGTTTTGGCAAACCTAATATTTTGGATAAAAGCTCGATGCATTCCTCATTTGCTTTGCCATCAACTGGCGGCGACTTTACTGCAATTTTAATATTATTGCCGTGAAGACCCACTATTTTTGTTTTCGAAGCCCTCGGCTGAATCCATACACTCAAAAGCGTACCGTCGTTATAAGGGCTAGCATACATATCGACCAGCTTCTCACCTGCTAGAAAGCTAGCTTATCATAATCGGATTTTTCTATTTTATTTGAATCTTTCGTAACCCTGGCATCTTTAAGAGGAGCTCTGAACGAGGGCTCACTAGAACCTGGGAACACTTCCATAAAATCATCCGGCACATATGTTTCGCCTGTAAAACTACCTGACAGCAAATCTTCTGCTTCTATATCCTTTTCCTCGCTCTTGGCAACACTGAGCTTGGGCAGCTCTTGCTCCTTCGTTGTTTGGTCTAAATCGACAGGCGGTTCGTCGTTAAGCCCAATAATATTATTTCCAATATCAGCTAAAGCGGCCGTACTGTCAGCGATTCTCATATAAGATTCAAGCATGTTCTTGAATTTGCTGCGAAACTCTTCCTCTGCCTGCTTAAGATGATTCAGGGTAGTTTCGTATTTCCGCTTTAGATCATAGGCTTCTTGAAGTATTTCTTTCGCCTTAAGCTCAGCATCTCTTTTGATCAACTCCGCTTCTTTCTGGGCATGCGCTGTTATATCCTCTGCCGATTTTTGCGCCGTTAGCAATGCATTCTGCAGGGTCTTTTCCATTCCCACATAATTTTCAAGGTCTTGTTTTGATTTTTCAATTTCCTCTTTTAGCTCGATATTTTCTTTAAATAACCGCTCGAACTCTTCTGCCACCTCATCCAGAAACTTATCGACTTCTTCCTCATTATAACCACGTATAGACCTATGGAACTCTTTGTGATGAATATCAAGGGGTGTTAGCTTCATCTACGTATCCTCCTTCGAACAGCCGGCAACCACAAATATTTCTTTAATATCTATTACAAATTTCCTTGATCGGACTTTCCTTGCTTACCTGATAAAGAGTGCTAAAGTTGCATTAACCAAGCTATGCACGATTCCAAGTAACAACATCGCTAGAATTGGTGATAGATCCCACCCCATTCCACCGATCGTAATTGGTGGAATAATGTTTCTAACAAGTCTTAATATTGGCTCTGTTATATCATATATAAAGTTAAGGATCGGCCTTGTAATGTTATTTACAGGTACTGGTATCCACGATAACACGATCCTTACCAGAATAAATATCTCTAAAAGCCGAAATACAATGTTTACTATATCAAATATATTAAACGGCACGCACACATCCTCCAACTTAAGCCAATTCCTCGGCTCTTTTTATTGCAGCATTCACTGCTTCTTGTACTATATACCGAAACTCTCGTTTCGAAAATACCCGTAATGCTGCTTCTGTAGTGCCGCCGGGAGACGTGACCATCTCCCTGAGTTCATCGGCCTTTTTCCCGGTCCGCTGCAGCAATGCCGCGGAACCGGCCATAGTTTGCACGACCAGCTTTTGCGCAACGTCTTCTTCAAGCCCAGCCCGAACACCGGCCTCTATTAAAGATTCTACCATCAAAAAGAAGTAAGCAGGCCCGGACCCACTAATGGCCGTTGCCTGATTCTGCAATTCTTCCGATAGCTCGATAACCTCACCAATAGAAGAAAATAGCAAAAGTGCGATTTTAACCGCTTCATCGCTGGCATACTTGCCCCTGCTGATAACAGACATACCTTGCCCAACTAAAGCAGGGGTGTTCGGCATGACGCGAATAACCGCAATTCGCTTACCTATTAAATTATTTATTTTCTTAGTCGTAACGCCTGCAGCTATTGATATAACGAGCTTGTCTTCTGAAAATAAATTTTTTGTTTCAGTTAGTACCTGTTCTATTTGTTGCGGTTTGACAGCTAGCAGAATAATATCGCTATCTTTGACCGCTTCATGGTTATCGGTGGTAAAATTCGCCTGATACTTAGCCTTTAGAGATTCAAGACGCTCAACATTAACATCACTTAGTTTGATCTGCTCCGCTTCCAACACACCCGACTGTATAAAGCCTCTAACAAGGGCTTCCCCCATCTGTCCAGCTCCGATAATAGAGAGCCTTCTGCCCCTTAATAACAATTAAGCCTCCTAAAGCTGGTTAAAGAATCCTTTTTCTTGCAGACGCCTTCTTTCCTCAGCCGAAACCTCAACATTGCTCGGCGTCAAAAGGAAAATTTTATCGCCGATTTTTTGCATCCCACCATTGAGCCCGTACGTAAGACCGCTCGCAAAATCTACAAGTCTTTTTGATAGATCGCTATCGCTTCGCTGCAGGTTAATAATAACCGGGATATCAGCTTTAAACTTGTCGGCGATCTGCTGGCAATCGTTAAAGTTATTTGGCTCAACGATATGCACCTTAACCGGCGGTGGCGGAGTAATCGACCTCAAAGATGCAGATGATGAAGACGATACTGGCCGCTGTGTCCTTTCCAGATCAGGATAGCGTGTGATCTTGCGAACCGTTGGCGTTTGGTCAAAGTCTTCGAAACTGTCATCTTCATACATATCTTCGAAAGTATTTTCCAACGGTTCCTCTTCTGTTAGTTTGAAATAATTCAGCGTCTTGCGCCATATGCTCTCCCGCATATATTTCTCCTCCCTAAGGCTTAAAGATGGCTGTCCCGATCCTTACCATGTTTGAACCTTCTTCAATTGCTACTTCAAAATCGTTAGTCATTCCCATTGAAAGATAGCGCATTTTAACATTTGGCCCCTCTCTGCCAGACAGGTCATTAAATAACACCCTTAGCCTTGCAAAGTAAGGCCTTATCAGCTCTACATTATCCGTAAACGGAGCCATCGTCATTAGCCCCTTTACCCGGATATTTTCCATCTGTCTCAGCTCTTCAATTGCGGGTATTACCTTTTCCGCAGAAAAACCATGTTTCGTGGCTTCCCCAGAAACATTCACTTCGAGCAGGACATCTTGTACTTTTGATACTTTATTTGCCCTCTTATTTATTTCAGCTGCCAATTCAATACTGTCTACCGACTGTATCAGGTAGACAAACGGCACTATATATTTTACTTTATTTCTTTGCAAATGACCAATAAAGTGCCACTTGACCTGGTCGCCAATCGCTTCATACTTTGGTAATATCTCTTGTGCCCTATTTTCGCCGATATCTGTTATGCCCTGATCTATTACTTCTCTTATAGCTGATACCGGCCTATTTTTACTTACCACCACTAAGGTTATATCGCTAGGATCTCTGCCTCTTCTTCTTGCGGCAAGCTCTATTCTTTTCTTAACCGATCGGATGTTCTCACTTATCGACATACAATTATTTGTTGATCCGCAATCACTGCTATTTTCGGCATCACCGAGAAGATTTCGGTGAAGTTTAAATCTGAAGATGTCCTTTACCCCTTAAAATAAGAATAATAGATGATTGAACAATTGGCTAGCGGTAATTTGGCGATATACTGATGATATAGTAATGTCTATACCTCAAGTTTACCTTTATATATATACGCCTACCAGCTATTAAGCCATGATTTAGACATGGTTGATGCTGCATAATGGGGCTGATAGTTTATGACTTTGTGAACGTTGCTAAAGATGTTTGCTCCCAGTTCCAGATTATAGCAAAAATTATGCCACTAAAAATTTTAAAAATTTTTTAGAAAAATTTTTGCCTCTCAGAGCCCTGATACCCAGTCTCTAATTTACCTTCCGGTTGCTGCTCAGATTGGGCGATACCGGTTATATTTATCGCCTTTTTGATATCCGTCTCAGGTTAAAATCGCCGCTAACGCGGCCTGGCGCCCAGTTGTACCACTATCAGCTCTGTAAGAAAAAAATAACCCACTATTGCATGCTGTACAGCAATCTTCGCATGTGTATATATTAGAATTTAATATACCACTCTTTAGCAACTGCCCTCTTGCAATCGCTCTAAGGTCTATGCGATCTCCATCCAGCCACTCCTGGCTGCTTTCAAACCGCTCTGTGAAAAGCTGTATTAAGTCGCGGCCTACTGTATAGCAGCAGCCGCCTATTGCAGGCCCCACAAAGGCCAACGCTGACTCAGAGGCATCTCCGCGCTCTGGAAACATAGAGCCAATAGTTTTCCCTATTATATCCCCGTATATACCCCGCCAGCCTGCATGGATTACAGCGACAGACCTTTTCCATGGTTCAACTATGATAACCGGAACGCAATCGGCGAAAAAAAGGATCAACGGAACTAGTTTGCTGGCGGTGACAAGAGCGTCCGTGCCTTTAATCGAATCCTCCAGAGAGAAAGCTCCAAGCCCCACCCGGGACTCGTCAATTAGCGCCGTATCTGTTCCGTGGACTTGCTCAGCGCAAACTAAGCGGGCCATATCAAGGCCAAAAATGCTACATAGTTTTTCCCTATTCCTTATCACCAGCTCAGAATCATCGCCAACATGAAGAGCAAGATTTAGCGATCCATAAGCTCCCCGGCTAAAACCACCTTGTCTGGTTGTAAATACCGCTAGGATTCCATGCCGTTCTAAAAGCGGTCTTGATACGTAGTAGCCAACACCTTGCTTATACTCAAGCGTTAAACTATAGTCTGGCGAAGCTTGCGTATGTAACGGCATTATATTGTCCCCTCTGCAATAATCCGTTCCTGCCATAAAATATGCCGCCGGCTAAACCAGCGGCTATATATTTATATATAAGCATATAAGTATCTACCATTTAGTTAAGTTATTTTCTTCTAAGAAACGTTGGTATATCGAGGTCCTCGGTGTCAAACGTTGGGATCGGGCCGACAGGCTCCTCTACTACTTCTTTTTGCTTTTGCACTAACTCGATTTTTTCTTGCTTCCTAAGGTCAAATCCGGTTGCAATTACTGTTACTTTTACTTCATCGCCCAGGGTGTCGTCGATGACTGCCCCGAATATTATATTTGCTTCAGGATGTGCAGCATTTGCAATTACTTCAGCCGCCTCATTTACTTCAAACAAGCCAAGATCAGAGCCGCCTGAAATATTTAACAGAACACCCTGCGCGCCATCTATAGAAGCCTCTAGGAGAGGACTTGCTATAGCATTCCTTGCTGCTTCCACAGCCCTATTCTCACCGCTTGCTATACCAATTCCCATAAGTGCTGAACCTGCATTTGACATAATTGTTCTTACATCAGCAAAGTCAAGGTTGATCAGGCCAGGAACTGTGATCAAGTCGGTTATACCTTGAACACCTTGGCGCAGTACATCATCAGCCATGCGGAACGCTTCTACAATCGAGGTCTTCTTCTCTGCTACGTGCAGCAATCTATCGTTGGGAATAATAATAAGGGTATCTACATTCTCTCGCAGTTTCATTATGCCTTCGTCGGCTTGCATCGAGCGCTTTCTGCCCTCAAAACTAAACGGTCTTGTCACAACGCCAACAGTGAGTGCGCCGATTTGCCTTGCAATTTCTGCGATAACCGGAGCTGCTCCTGTTCCTGTTCCGCCACCTTTGCCAGCAGTCACAAAAACCATATCCGCCCCCTGTAGGGCTTCTTTTATATCTTCTCTGCTTTCTTCAGCAGCCCTGTATCCAACTTCAGGGTCAGCTCCTGCCCCGAGGCCTTTAGTTAGCTGTGCACCAATATGGACCTTGTAATCGGCATCGGACATCAGCAACGCCTGAGCATCTGTGTTACATGCTATAAACTCTACTCCTCTGAGACCGGCTTCAATCATTCTATTAACTGCGTTCGTGCCGCCTCCCCCTACTCCGACTACTTTAATTACTGCAAGATAATTGGCGCCTGCGTCTAACACCGTGTCCTCCTTCCTAAATCCTCAAGTTATGCTTGACCCTTACAGTGGTAGATTCTAGTACAACTATAGTTTTAACCGACCTGAACCTTAGCAATAACCTTATCCTAACTTATCCTAATCGGACAAAAAAAGCAACCTTCTTTCAGTAAAAACATTATCAAAATATCGAGTCGATGAGACGAGACGATAGGCTATCTGAACTGCGGTGATAATTAGTGCTGCCGTTACTATTGCTACCGTGCTGCGGTTACTAAGAGAGTGAGCAGTAACCGTAAAAACTAGTAGCAAAATTGCCGACTTTAATACAGTCTTACTAAAAGATTACTCCTAAAAAAGAGCTATCGAAAAGCAGATTTAGAAATGCCCATAAGTCGAGACAAACAGTTAAGAAACCCGGAATTAGAAGAAAAAGAAATGCAAAAGAGCAGCTGCTTTTAAGCGGTAATTTCTAACCTTGTCTGCAGCATAGTAGCGCCCAGTATGTTTTTACGGAACAGTATCCATACGTCTTAAGATCGGGTCAGTTTTAGGATAGCTTCTTATATCAATAAAGATGACTTGTTGACCCTGTTCTTTAAGAATTGTTTTCAGAACTTCGTTCTTCTCATCGGCATGCTTGGCGTCTCCGTAGAGAATCTCCACATTATCCTTATTGTAAATCGAGAGCTTGTCTATTGATGAGGCCGATAGAAGGCTGATTGTCCTCCTAAAATCAGTATCCATCGATTTAAGGCATCTTAGTGCATTAGATAACGAGCTATTTATTAAATGCTCTCCGACCTTGATTTTATCAATCGGCAGATCTGTGATAGTTGGTATGTCGCGTGTATCGTCATATTGCTGTTCCGATAAAACAAACATATCGCCGTCGATTAAGTAAAACTTCCCTCCGCACGATATTGAGGCAATTGGAGACCGCTCCCGTATCTCTAGCCTGAGTGTGTGTGGAAAAACCCTTTTCACGTTAACACTCTCAATCCATGCGTTCTTAAGTATTTTTTTCCTGATGTCGCTAGACGATATGCTGAGTAGGTTTGTGTGCTCGTTTATGCCACAGGTTTTAATAATGTCAGCAGTAGCCACCGATTTGTTGCCGGTTACCTCAATCTTTTCAACGTCAAGCAGATTTGATCGGTATATACCAATAGCCCCAAAAATAAGGGCAAACAAACCTGCAGTCATAATAAGTATTTGGATGCGACGCTTCCGCCTTATTGCCGCTAGTTTTTGCTCTCTCTCCTGTGCTTTAGATTTTGCTATCAATTTCCCTTCGACCAATTATTATCACCATACTGTTTTTAACAACAGATTTGTTACTTAGATTGCCATAATCTAATGGGTTAAGTTTTGTTTTTTAACAAAGCCTCATCAAATTCGCCGAGAAATTCAACCTCGGGCTCAAGGATAACGCCGTAATGCTCAAAAACTCTCCTCTGAACCTCACTCAGAAGTGCATATACATCAGAAGCGGTCGCCTTGCCCCGGTTGATTATAAAATTCGCATGTTTAACTGATACTTCAGCATCCCCAACCCTCATGCCTTTGCAGCCAGCACCCTCAATTAGCCTGCCAGCTGAATCATTACTTGGGTTTTTAAAAACGCTTCCAGCAGTCGGAAATTGTAATGGTTGACTATCCTTCCTTTTAGTAAAGTAATCCTCCATCTGCCGCTTTATGTTATCAGGCTCTCCGGGTGAGAGAACCAGCGTCGCCTCAACGATTATATCATCTCTACTAAAGCTTCCCTTCCGATATTCAAAATTCAATTGATCTTTTTCAAGGATTTTAAATTCACAGTCCCTCGAGTATATCAAGACCCTCTTGACTACATCACCAATGCAGTTGCCGTGGGCACCCGCATTCATTATAAGCGATCCCCCCAAGCTGCCAGGAATTCCTATGGCAAAACATAAACCACTAAGAGCATATTTTGATGCAGTCTGTACAAGAGATGGCAGTGAAACAGCCGCTCCGGCCTGAATCTTAGCTCCATTCACCTTTTTTATCATAAAATCTCTACCTAAACGCAAGACAATTCCTGGAAAGCCAGAGTCAGATATTAAAAGATTGGAACCCTTCCCTATGATAAAAAGCGGGATCCCCCATTCTTTTGCGGTTCTTAAAACGATATTTAAGTGGTCGAATGAATCGGTAACCGCAAAAATATCTGCAGGACCGCCAATTCTCATGGTGGTTTCCTTTGCTAAGACTTTATTCTTGAAGGCATTTTCTTTTAAGTGCTTTTGCAGGATAGTAAAAGCCCTGTTTACATAGCGACTGGCCAACCTTTACCTCCTTTGGAGGGTCTATCTACCGTCAGGCTGTCAGGCAGGGAAAAGCCCTGCGCACTACATTTATTTGGGTAAAAGCCTCACAGTATTTTAACACGGTGCCTACTCGGCAGAAACCAGCTTAAGGTAGTCTTCACCGATGGCGCTGATATCTCCCGCTCCCATTGTCAAAATCAGGTCTCCATCTCGAGCGGTTTCAAGTAGAAATTTGGGTATCTCTGTCTTTTTGGGTAAATACACGATATTTTTACGGGGACTCTCCGCAAGCACTGCATCAACAATAACTTTGCCGGTTACCCCGGGGATCGGTTCTTCTCCAGCTGCATAAACATCTGTTAGCACAACGATATCCGCATCATTAAACGCCGATCCAAAATCCTTACCTAAAAACTTAGTCCTGGTATATCTATGCGGCTGAAAGATACATATAAGTCGATGCCAATCACCAGACTTTGCAGCATCAAGAGTTGCCTTGACCTCGGTGGGATGATGCGCATAGTCATCAACCAAGGTAACATTTGACACCTTGCCGACAATCTGGAACCGGCGTTTTACCCCAGAAAATTGGCTGAGCGCGGCAATGACTTTATCTTTATCTAACCCCAGACTCATGGCCAAAGCAATCGTTGCCAACGAGTTGTATACGTTATGTATCCCCGGGACATTCAGCCTGACCGTACCTATGAAACTATGATGATGATAGACGTCATATACGCTGCCAAGTTTTTCTTGCCTCACGTTGCAGGCTATAAAATCGCATTGTTTTGGTTGCCCATTGCCTCTTGCCTCGATAGCATAAGTAACAAATTTTTTACTGGATCGTTTCATCAAGTGGATTACCCCGGGGTTATCCGCACAGGCAACCACAAAACCATGCTCAGGAAGTAATTCTGTAAAGGTTAGGAAAAGGTCTTCAATCTCTTCGAGCGAACTGTAATAATCAAGATGGTCGGCTTCAATGTTGGTAATAACAATCGCTTCGGGGCGCAGGTAAAGTAGAGAGCCGTCACTCTCATCAGCCTCCGTTATGAAAAATTCTCCGCTGCCGTATTTAGCATTGCTCCCGATATCGTTTAGCTCTCCACCAATAAGAAACGTGGGGTCGAGCTGTAACTTCTCAAACGCAAGAGAAACCATAGACGTTGTAGTCGTCTTGCCGTGTGTTCCAGCAATAGCAATACTTCGCATATTGCGGCTTAACCACGAGAGCATTTCAGCCCTTCGAACGATCGGAATATTTTCGCGCGCGGCTGCTTTAACTTCCGGGTTCGATTCTGGAATCGCTGAGGAAACGACAACTATATCCGGCTCGTTAAGGTTACTTTCTGAATGACCGATCGATATTTTCGCACCCATAGCCCTCAAAGCCCTTGTGTAGCGGCTATCTTTTAAATCCGATCCGCTGACCTTATAACCCATCTCAAGCAAAACTTTGGCGATACCGCTCATCCCGGCACCGCCGATACCTACAAAGTGAATGTGCATCAAATTTTCAACCATGTTGTCTCCTCTAATTTTGCATCTTGTTTTTTGTCTTAACGCCCACTCAAGCTATTAAGCTAACCTAATCTTCACTTTTTTGGATTTCAATATGTGTGTTTGCTACTTTAAGAACCAGTTTTGCCAGTACATCCGCCGCGTTGGGTTGACCAAACTGCTTAGAAGCTCCAGACATCCTTAACAACTCGTCTTCATCTGAAATGAGGGATGTGACAGTTTCGGCCAACAACCTACCATTTAAGTCGTGATCCAGTATGACCCTGGCTGCTCCAAGTTTTTCAAGTTGACGGCCATTTTTCTCCTGGTGATTATCGGTGGCATAAGGATAAGGAATTAATATCGCTGGTAAACCCTTTGCAGTTATCTCGGCGACCGTTGTAGCTCCCGAACGACAAACCAGGAGGTCGGCTATGGCATATGCCTCACCTATATTATCTATATACGGATAGACGTTATATAGTAGCGTATCCTTAGGTGATTTTATTTTTTCAATTGCTTCTTTAACTGACCCATAGTTTATATTACCTGTCGCATGCACTATCTGCAAGTCTTCCCTGGCACGCCATTCGTCGTATGCTTCAACAACCGCTTCATTTATCCGCTTAGCCCCTCGACTGCCGCCAAATACAAGTAAGACCTTCCGTGCCTTATCTATTTTAAAATTCTTAACCGCCTCACTTCTCTTTGCTTGAAGAATCTCTTCCCGAACCGGATTTCCGGTAAACTCAACTTTTTTTCCTGAAGGAAAATATTTGCTCATATCTGGATAAGAAACAGCAATTGCTGTCGCTACCTTTCCAAGAACCCGGTTTACAAGACCTGGAACCGCATTTTGTTCATGAATTACAGTAGGAATTTGACGCAATACAGCGGCTCCAACAACAGGCAGGCTAACATAAGCGCCCATACCGACCACTACGTCAGGCTTGAAACCCTTAAGTATATTGATCGACTCCAGAGTTCCCCAGCCTGCCGAAAAAACAGTAGCCAATGCCTTAAATGACGGCTTTCTCGGAAGTCCTCTTGCCTCCACCGCCTTGAATGTGAGACCAGCTTGTGGTACTAGTGTGGATTCAAGGCCCGAGGATGTCCCGATATAGACGATCTCAAGATCGTCTCTTATTTTTTGAAGTGCTTTGGCGAGAGCCAACCCTGGATAAATGTGGCCCGCTGTTCCGCCTCCGCTTATTACTACCCGCATTAACCTTAACTCTCCTGGTCTTTTGCGTATTTGATTTAGCTGACTCTTTTTTAGCCGACTTAGTCTTAGAGGATTTAGCAGACCTGGTTGAGCTTGCAGCTTTCGCCTTCGATGAGCCGGTAGATGCTCTTTTCTTTGAAGCTTCCCCGATGGACCTGCCCTTCTTTATAGGCTTTCTCTTGCCGCCTAACCCATCCTCCACTGCGTGCAGTCTCGGGGCTCTTTCACGTAACGAAACTTCCCTCTCATTCTCAAGCGCAATGCCTAAAAGCATTCCTACAGCCGCAAGGTTTACAATCAAAGACGACCCGCCATAACTAATAAAAGGCATCGGTATTCCGGTGATGGGAAGAACCGCCGTTACTGCACCCATATTGATTAGCGCCTGTAGAGCGATCATTGAAGTAAATCCGGCACCCAAAAGCCTACTAAAAAGATTCTTGGATTGAAAAGATATCCTGATTCCATAATAAGTAAAAGCAGCAAAAAGCGAAACAGTAAACAGTGTACCGAGAAGGCCCAGTTCTTCGCCGATTATGGCGAATATAAAGTCGGTGTGCGCTGCAGGAAGATAAAAATATTTTTGCCGGCTCATCCCAAGCCCGACCCCGAAAATGCCGCCAGAACCAAACGCTATCAGACCTTGTCTGATATGATATCCCGCTCCCAGAGGGTCGGCTTCTGGATTTAAAAAAGCGGCAAATCGACTGAAGCGATACTTAGAAGAATAAATGGCATAAGTACCTGCAATTAGACCCGTTATTCCTATTGCAGCAACATAGCGCAGGCTTACGCCCCCGATAAATATCAGTGTAAAAGCAGCAAGACAAATCGTAACCGTCGTACCCAGATCCGGTTGCTTCAATACCAGCAATGCTATTGCTGCAATAATTAGACCATATGGATATACAAGATCCTTCATATCACTTAGATTGTTTTTTCTCTTGGACAAAAAATCCGCCGTATATAGAACAACCGCTATCTTAGCAATTTCCGAAGGTTGCAAGTGGAAACCACCAATCGGTATCCATCTGCTCGATCCCCCCACATACTTACCTACTCCGGGTATCAATACGGCAACAAGCATCGCTAGCGTGATAAAGATGGCATGGGGTGCAATTTTTTGCAGTTTACTGCTGGGAATTTGAGAGAATATAAAAAGGACAGCAGAGCCGATAATTACAGAGATCAGCTGTTTTTTTATGTAATAGTAAGCATCGCCATTGCTTGCGATGGCGCGAACAGAGCTGGCGGAGAGTACCATGACCATGCCAAACAGGATCATTACAAATACTATACCAAGTAATCGGTAATAATTTTTGCGATCTCTGGTTTTTTTCTTAGCTCGATCTTTCTTCTGACTTTTAGTTTGTCGTGTCGCCATATCCTTCCCCAAGTGCCTGAACAGCTCGTTTAAATACCTCACCTCTGTGGGCATAGCTTCTAAAGGCATCGAAACTCGCGCAAGATGGTGAGAAAAGGACGACCTGTCCGGGTTGAGCAAGCTTACTTGCTAGTTTGACTGCTTCTTCAACCGTCTCTGCGTATTCTAGATAAATATTTGCTGTAATCGTTCCCAGGATTTCTCTCCCAGATTCTCCAAAACCAATTACTGCTTTAACCTGCTCGCTTAAACTCTGGGCAAGGGGCTTAAAATCGTTACCTTTATTTCTTCCGCCAACAAGTAGAATGATAGAGCTATCAAAAGCCGTCAATGCTTTTACGGTTGCATCAACATTGGTAGCTTTTGAATCGTTAAAATAATCTACTCCGTTTATGGTAGCAACATATTCGGTTCTGTGCTCAAGGCCCGGGAAGGAGGTTATTACATCTCTTATGATTGCATAATCGATGCCTGCCGCAAGACATGCTCCTATAACGGCCATTACGTTGTCTAGATTATGGCTTCCACGGACCTTAAGCTCACTGATACCGCATATATCGACGGTATCCTCCGAGCCTGCCTTTACGCTTGGTAATTTTGCTACAATACGATCCCCGTCTATAAAAACTCCCTTTTCTAATTTTTGCTTACTTGTACTTATAATATTTGCTCTTATTCCAGAAACAAGTGAACTGACGATACGATCATCCAGGTTAAGAACGGCAAAATCGCTATCCTGCTGGTTTAAAAACAACCGGCTTTTTGACCGAACATAATCCTCAAAATCCGGATGCCAGTCTAGGTGGTCTTCTGTGATATTAAGAAGAACCGCGATATTTGGCCTAAAATCTACAATCGTATCGAGCTGAAAGCTGCTTACTTCAACTATTAACGTCTCAATAGCCGGATCATCTGCCGCCATTACAAGCGGCATGCCTATATTTCCGGCAACCGCGACTTTTTTGCCGGCAGCCCTGAATACCTCTCCAATCAAAGTAGTAGTTGTGGTTTTTCCATTTGTACCGGTAATTGCAATAATCGGTTTATTGGCTAGCTTATATGCCAGCTCAATCTCACTCCATACCGGAATATTCAATTTCTCTGCGGCCTTGAGTACGGGAACTTTACTCGGGACACCAGGACTGACAACTATTATATCTATTCGATCTATTCGACGTAAAAGCGATTCTTCCTGCTTCCCAAGCTCTACACTTATACCTTTCGCCCTCAGCTCATCCGCAAGCTTCATCATATCTTCGCTTTCAGAAATATCGGAAGCCAGAACGTTTGCACCGAGGTCTTTGAGTTTAAGCGAGGCGGCCTTACCGCTTTTACCAAGGCCTATAACTAGAACATGTTTATTTAAAAAATCCATCAAGAACCTCTTGCCGCCATCATAAAATAGATGCCGAACCCTACTCCGGCAAGTATACCGGAAATAATCCAAAATCTCATCATAATTTGGGTCTCAGACCATCCCAGCATCTCAAAATGGTGATGAATAGGTGCCATTTTAAGAATCCTCCTATGGAACCAGCGGTAGCTGACAACCTGCCCAATTACTGATAGGCCCTCAATTACGTAGATGCCCCCTATAAAGACAAGCAACAGTTCGGTTTTGGTGAGGATAGCCAGGATCGCGATTGCTCCCCCCAGCCCTAGCGAGCCGGTATCGCCCATAAATATACTGGCCGGGTAGCTATTAAACCATAGAAAACCAATGCTGGCTCCCCCTATTGCAGCAGCTATTATAGCAAGATCTAGGCGATCCTGTCTAAAAGCTATGCCTGCATATGCCAGCATCGCAATGGTAACTGTGCCAGCGGCAAGCCCATCTAAACCATCCGTTAAATTAACGGTATTTGTCGTTGCAGTAATAATTAGAAAAACAAGCGCTATGTAAAATAAAGGAACAGTAATTCCAATATGACCGATCGTAAATTGAAAAGAAGGTTGCCCAAGCGGTATTACGATATGCGTTAACGGCACCTGTACATCGGTCCCAAGACCGGCAAAATTTACCGCCGCAAGACCCGCAACTATCGCTATGATTAGCTGCCATACAATTTTTGACCTTGCCTTTAATCCTAAAGACCGTGCCTTTACTACTTTGCGGTAGTCATCTATAAATCCTACAAAACCACAGGCAATAAGGGTCAAAAGCGCAATGAGCCCCCTCATTGTAGCCGAAGCCATTAATGAATATACGATGGCGACCGTAAAAAGGATGACAATACCTCCCATAGTGGGAGTTCCTGATTTCGTAAGATGTTGCTGGGGTCCATCGATTCTTACAACCTGACCTATGCCTTCTTTGCGTAGTAGTTTAATCCAAGCCGGCGTTAAAACGGCTGTGATTACCAGACCCAGAACGGCTGTTAGAAATAATTGATAGGTTGGGTATCTTAAGAAAGTTATCATCTTTTATGATTATCCCTATTCAAATTAGCAATAGCTCGTCTATATTTTGACCAGTTCTTTCACAACTACTTCTAATCCAACTCCACGTGACCCTTTAACCAGTACAACATCCCCCGGTGTAATAAGCTGCTTCAAAATGCGTGCAGCCGTACCTGAATCGAGACACGTAATAATAGATTTGGCGCTCATTCCTGCCTTTGTTGCACTCTCTGCCATGACCCGGCTCTCATTACCTACAGCAATCAATACATCCACACCTAGCGAAGCTACCATTTCTCCAATTTCTTTATGTGCTTCATTTGAAATATGACCGAGTTCCAGCATATCACCTAACACCGCTATATGTCTTCCTGCCGTCGATATATCGATAAGAGTCGACAAAGCCGCCTGCATAGAGATCGGATTGGCGTTATAGGTATCGTTTAAGATTAGCACATTATCATCGGTCGCAAAAATCTCCATACGCATTGCCGACGGCCGGCAGCCAGAGAGACCTACCCTGATGTCGTCTATGCTATAGCCCATTTCCAATGCTACCGCAGCAACTGCCAACGCGTTATATACATTATGCTTACCTGGTATGGAGAGGCGGACAACATAGGCCGGTTCACGGCCAAAATGTAATCTAAATGTTGGCCTGCCCAGCTCATCAACATCTATTTCAGTGCCACGGATATCGCCATCTGCAATCCCAAAAGTAATAATCTTAGAACATGCAACGCTTGCTATATTCTCAGTCCATAAATCGTCTGCGTTTAAAACAGCAACCCCATCTCTTGGAATACATTCGATCAGTTCTGCCTTTGCGGCTGCAATTTCTTTCTCCGAACCAAGTATCTCTATATGAGCTTGACCAATATTGGTAATAACGCCTATATTCGGCCTGGCTATTTCGGCAAGTTCCTTTATCTGACCCCTGCCACGCATAGCCATCTCTATAATTAATACTTCTGTATTCTGATCCGCTCTGAGAATTGTTAATGGCACACCTAGCTCGTTATTAAAGTTTTTTTCAGTACAAACAACTCTTGCTTTTTTTGATAAAATGCAATTAAGCATGTCTTTTGTGGTTGTCTTACCAGTGCTCCCCGTTATACCTATAACTTTAGCAGAAAGTTTCGTCCGGTAATAAGCTGCAATGCTCTGCAAAGCTTTTAGTGTGTTCCGAACCTCAATCACAAACTGAGACCTGCTTAGTTTAACCAGCTTCTCTTTTTCGTTCGCGTTGCTTTCAACCAAAAATCCTGAAGCGCCTTTTTTGAGGGCATCAGTTATATAAGCATGGCCATCTGTAGTCCCCTTAAGCGGCACAAACAAGTATCCGCTTGATATGGCTCTACTGTCTACACTTATACCGGTTACTTTAATATTCGGCGACCCACTTATGATTATCCCTTCAGTGCTATCGGCTATCTCTTCAACCGTTAAAGGAATCATTTCATCATCTCCTCTAGCACTTCACGTGCTATAGCGACATCGTCAAACGGAATTACCCTGCCTCCTATCTCCTGACCCTGCTCGTGTCCTTTCCCAGCAATTACGACGATGTCACCTTTTTCTGCCTTTTCAAGCGCCAATTTTATCGCGCGCCTTCTATCTTCCTCTACTTCGTATGCTGATTTATTATTTATTCCACTTTTTATGTCTTCAATTATCTGAATCGGTTCTTCGCTTCGCGGATTATCAGATGTAATTATTACCCAGTCACTGAACTCCACTGCAATTCTACCCATTAATGGCCTTTTCCCCTTATCTCTATCGCCCCCGCAGCCAAAAACTGTAATTAGTTTTCGCTGTGCCAGCTGCCTGGCTGCAGTAAGAACTTTCTCAAGACTGTCAGGTGTGTGCGCATAGTCAACAATAACCGTAAAATCTTGTCCGCAATCGACTCTTTCAAACCTGCCCGGAACGTGGCTTACTTTCTCGAGTCCTTCTTTAACCTTATATTTATCAGCTCCAACGGCAAACGCCGCTCCAGCAGCCGCAAGAGCGTTATAGACATTATAATGACTTGGTATTTTAAGTAATACTTCAACTTCACCCCATGGGGTTACCAATTCTACATCAGAGCCATCGGCCCGTAGAGTAATGTTCTTGGCATACAGCTCTACCTTATCTTTAGTGCTATATCTCAATTGGCTATTTTGGCCCTCTCTTATGAGTAAACGACCATACTGGTCGTCTATGTTTATAATTTGGGTTATACCCCTCTCAAATGCCAAGTCGAATAACCGTTTCTTAACGTTGAAATACTCATCCATTGTCCCATGGTAATCTAAATGGTCCTGGCTTAAATTTGTAAAAACTACAACATCAAAATCGCATGCCTCGACCCTTTGCAAATCGATTGCATGCGATGATACCTCAATAACCGCCGCCTCAACGCCCACATCAACCATTTGTGCAAAAAGTGATTGCAGGTCAAGCGATTCTGGTGTAGTCCGGTTAACCGGTAGATTATTATCTCCTATCCTGTACTCAACAGTCCCAAGGAGTCCTGTTTTATAACCTTGAGCCCTTAGTATGCTCTCGACCATAAAGCTTGTCGTTGTCTTTCCATTCGTTCCGGTTATCCCGATTAGTTTTATTCTTTTTGTTGGGTGATTAAAATATGCGCTTGCCATTCGGGCCATGGCTTTCCGCGCATCATCTACTACAATCTGGGTTGCCTCTACTTCCGGCAACATTCGTTCTACTACAACGACTTTAGCTCCTGCTTCTACCGCTTTTTTTGCAAATTTGTGACCGTCAGCTTTTAGCCCCCTTATACAAAAAAACAGTTCGCCCTCTTTTACTCTTCGCGAATCATATGAAAGGCCAGCTATTTCTATATCTGCATTTCCGCTTATCTCGCTGTGATTTACTTCGGAAATTAGTTTTTTTAAATGCACTCTCTCCACCGCTCACTATAATACCAGGCTTTGCAATCAAACGTCCATATAAAGCTGTACCCTATCACCACCTTATGTTCCGCTTCCCTTTTCCCTTTATATAAAATCTATCACCTGTAAAACCATACATCAGCCGAACTTTATCTGTTTTTAGGCATGCTAAATCCCGCCGCCAATTTTAATGCAGCCTTACCTAAAGTATCCATATTTAGCTATCCTGTTTTATGGCGTACTTCTACCTAAGGCAGCGCCAAATTTAAAACGCTCCTTCTTCTAGATGTCTTATTCTCAATGCAGCTTCTACTTGTGATGCCTCGCAAGAATGCCCTCTTCACATCGCCGCGACAAATATTCGCCACACGCATTTATTTGCCTACAAGGGATCACATAGCGCAAGACATCCTTACTATCCCTTCCTTACTACCCCATATCCCAAGACATATGCTTTTGTTGCAAAGCATGCTCAACTTAATGCATCACCTTAGGCTGCTATACCTAGCACACAGCCATAACGCATGCATTATAATTCTATGGATATAATTCTATGGATATCTTTCCGCACGTCTTTACTACCAGGATATGCATTCCTGATATGCGCTTTTCGAGATGCCCCCACTTTAAATGCTCTTTTACCAAGCAAGATCCACTTAAAACAGCAAACACCCTACCAATCTGTTTGCATGATACATTCTTCTTGTTGTTTATAGTTTACTTTTGTTTTAGGGCACACTAACCACTAGTAAGCATTCACATTTTACTTACTATCCGCTTATCGTGGATTTTGCATTAGCATTCGCATGCAACACACCTACCACTGGACATTCGTTTTTCATGCCCAGCTCCAGCATAGGCATCATTACTATAGCCATAACAGCCTTTTTGAGCATGCCCTACCTAGCACCTTATGCCTCTCTATATTGACACCCCTTTTTCAATTTTTGCGATTCGTGGGCAAAGCATCCCACATCCTCACACCATCCATCCTCCATACGTACCGCTTTGCACGTAATCTTTAACCAAGCCTCATACAAGCCTTAACCAAGGCTACCTCACTGATGCCTGATGCCTGCTGCCGCCTGCATCTTCCTCAGCTCTTATTCGCACATCCCACATTCATCCAAGATGCTTTTTGGCGCTTTGATTCCCTCAGCCATGGATCCATACGCGCGGACTTTATGCTCTGCTATTCCTCTATTTGGCCGTCCTTCCCTTTATGGGATTCCGTTATCTCGTATTCAATACGGCTCTTTGACAATAGCATTTATTGCTCACCGCAATCCATGCCTCCGGAACACACTTGCATCAGCTTTTCTCGTTGAAGCATCTTTTTCGTGATAAATTATGCATTCATCTTCTTTCGGCTTGATGCTTTTTAACCTGTCATGCTGCTCCATTTGCTCATACTTGCAAATTGCGATCTCTTCGTTGTTACAACGGATGGATTTCTCTACTAATGAGGCTTCCTAATAGGATTCTGTAGGAAAACCTTGCTCCACATATAGTTCACGCTTTGCGGATCTGGCCTGAAGGGAATATATAATTTAAACCCTTTTATAGCAGTGACAATGAATACAAATCATTCCCACCACATGTTTACACTTAAGGCCGTGGCATACTCCCTTCCTTTTTTGCCGATACATACATACCCAAGGTCTCATCGCCGGAGATATTATGCCCGAGAACCTTGCCGTCTCAGCGTAAACTTATTGCAACAACTTTAGCGGAGTGCAAGCAAGGAAGCTCATTATTCAGTTGTTTGGAGCCGCCCGGTTTATCGGTTATTGATATACCTGCCAATTGCTACAGATTCGATAAACCGGGCACACGCAATTTCAATCCGCCTCATACGCACTTCACCTCCTCATTTTTCAAGTTATGATCCTCCTTTCTAGCCTTAGCTTACTGAGGTGGGATCTTTAAGTACCTCAATGTAAACTCAGCAATCCTGCTAAAGACAGGCGCTGCTACTGACCCGCCGTAAATACTCTCCTGCGGTTCGTCTATAACCACAGAGATAACTAATTCCGGGTCTTGAACAGGGACCATTCCAATAAACGATGCCACAAACTTATCTTTCTCATAGCCTCGTCCATGAACCTTTGCCTTCTGCGCGGTTCCGGTTTTGCCCCCAACCCTGTAATTTAGTACCTTAGCTTGCGTGCCTGTGCCATCAAGAACCACATTCTCGAGGATGGTTTTCATCTGCCTGCAGGTTTGAGCATCTATAACGCGCTGTTCCTGGATAACGGCTGCCCTACGCGTAACCCTTCCCCTCGGATCCGTTACGTCGACCAAAAAATGTGGCTTAACTGGTATGCCATCATTGGCTATAGTTGCGAATGCCTCAACCATCCGTAACTGGGTAGTGCTAATACCTTGGCCGAACGGTATATTGGCCAATGACATCTGTGACCAGTTTTCTGCCTTAGGATAGAAACCCTTTGCCTCACCAGGAAAATCTATACCGGTCTTTTGGTTAAAACCGAACTTTTCTAAATACGCGCTGATCCTCGTCCTCCCCATCATCAATCCTACTTTGACCATTCCAACATTGCTCGATTCCTGGATTATTTTTGATAGGGTATAATTTACTGCCGGTCTTGTATGGGCATCTTTGATACTTTTAGAACCTATCCTTATTTCTGGCTCTAAGAAAAACTCCGTAGAGGGATTGCATAACCCTTCTTGAAGAGCCCCGCACGCGATCACAGCTTTCATGGTTGAACCAGGCTCATAGAGATCCGTGACGGCTATATTCCTTGAATTGCCATCGTTTAGCGTATCTTTAATCTGGTTCGGGTTATAGCAAGGCACATTGGCCATAGCGTATATCTCACCATTTTTTGGGTTCATAACGATCACGCTGCCCGATTTTGCCTTGTACTTCTCCACTGCGGCAGCAAGCTCAGTTTCTACCTCGTACTGTATTTCCCGGTCAATACTAATACGAATATCCGAGCCGTCTTCCGCTTTGTAAGAGCGTTGCACGCTCTGAGGGATTGGTCTTCCATTTGCATCGCGTTCGGCCTCAATTCTGCCGGGTTTCCCATAGAGCACGTCGTCATAGTATAGTTCTAGCCCAGCAAGACCTTTGTTATCCATCCCCGCAAACCCTAAAACATGTGCGCCAAGCGATTCGTTTGGGTAATAACGCTTACTTTCTTTTAAGAATCCGATGCCCCTGATATGGTTATCTTGGACAAACTTTTTTACCTCCTGAACCGTCTTTGAATCGGCTTTTCTTGCGAGGTATGCAAAGCTCCCCTGCTTAGTAAGTTTGTTAAGCAATTCCTGCTCATCCACTTTGAGTATTGGGGCAATCTTCTTCGCAAATTGTTTGCGATCTTCTATTAAGTAAGGCGTCGCATAGATCGTGTCCATCATGACACTTACGGCTAGTTCATTGCCATTTCTATCGAGAATAGACCCCCTTTTTGGTGGTATCTCGATTATGCATAGCCTTTGCTGCTCGGCCTCTTTCTCATACTTAGCGGCCGAAACAGCTTGCACAAAAAACAGCCGCCCCACAATACCCGCTACGCATATAAAAATGAATACTAGTAGAGCAATCAGCCGTCGCTCAATGCTGTGAACTTTTTTATTCACCGGCGTCTTCCCTCTACTAACGTGTCAAGACACTTCCAGTTAAGTTCCCGCCGCTGGAACTTTTTTCTTGGTTTATTGTCTTACCACTATGGACTGCGTTTGCAGATGAGCTTTCGTTACTCCCCTTCGTATCCACCTGATCTCTATTGGCAATCCTTAAGTATGATACTTTTGGGGCCTTAACCATCGAGAGCTTATTAACGGCAACAGATTCAATTCTTTGCGGTGATTCTAAAATGGACTTTTCAGCAAGCAGTTTGTCTTGTATCTGCTGCGCCAGCTGTATTTCTTTCTTAACAGACTCTGTCTCATAGCTCAATTGAGATACGAGTGCCTGTTGAGCAACGTTTAAAATGATGCCAGCTGTGATAACAGATACAGACATTATAAACACTGGAAACGGTATTTCTGGCAGCGACAGTGATTGACGCCTTCTGTTGTCAATAACCTTCAATTTCTTTTTTTGATATTTGCCTTGTGGCTGCGCCCTTAACTGTGGCTGTTGCTTAACGGCTACTTTCCGTGCTACTGCTGCTTGTATTGTTCTCACCTCTTATATTTTTTCTGCTGCTCTGAGTCGGGCACTTTCGGCTCTCGGATTATCCGCTATCTCGCTGGGTGTGGGTCTGACAACTTTTTTCGTAATAGGTTTCAATTGTGCCTTGCACCCACAATTGCAAACCGGTAATCCAGGTGGGCAAATGCAGCCCCTGGAGAACTCATTTATTACGTCCTTTGCCACCCGGTCCTCCAACGAATGATAGGAAATAATCACTAGTCTTCCTCCAGGCCTCAACCACTTAATGGCATCACGAAAGCTTTTGTCAAGGATTCTTATCTCGCCGTTAACCTCAATCCGTATCGCCTGGAACGTTCTCTTTGCTGGATGACCTCCCCGACGTCTGGCAGCCGCCGGGATTGCTTTCTTTACGATATCAACCAACTCAAAAGTCGTTCGAATAGGACGATTCTGTCTGTTTTTTACGATCATGGCGGCGATTCGCGATGCCCATCTTTCTTCACCGTATGCTTTAATAACATGCTCCAATTCCTCCTCCGAATAAGTGTTGACTACATCAGCTGCGGTTAGACTTTGTCCCTGATCCATCCTCATATCCAATGGTGCATCATAACGGTAACTGAACCCCCTTTCTGCCCGGTCGAATTGGGTCGAAGATACACCCAAATCGAACAAGATTCCATCTATAGCATAAAGTCTCGCATCGCTTAGGATGCGATCCAGGTCATAAAAGTTACCCTGGACTAGAGAAAAATTTTGCTGGCTGAAGCGTGCTAATCTAACCTTTGCTGCATTTATTGCTGTGACATCTAGATCGATCCCTAGTAAGAAGCCTTCCGGCGTAATTAAATTTAATATTGCCTCTGCATGTCCTGCCCCGCCCAAAGTGCAGTCGATGACCGTGCTACCATTAGTGCAATTTAAATACTTCAGGACTTCAGCCAGCAAAACCGGCTTATGAAAATATTCCATTTTGCTTTCCCTAGATGCCAAACTCCGCTATTTCCTCTGCTATATCAGCTTTGGATTCCTCGGCGCTTGCTATGAACCTCTCATATCTCTCCTTTGCCCAAATTTCCAACTTGTTAGCCACGCCAACAATTACGATATCTTTTTCGAGACCGGCGAAATCTCGAAGATTTTGCGGTATTAATACCCTTCCCTGCCGATTTACTTCGCCTTCAACTGCGCTTCCTATTAAGAACCTTTGAAAGTTCCTCACGCTAGCCTTTGTCGTTGGCAGTGTTCTTACCTTGTCAACTAATTCAAACCAATCCCTCTTTGTATATACAAGCAAGCAGTTATCAAATGACTTTGTTATAAAAAACCCATCGGCCAGCATCTCCCTGAACTTTGCAGGTAAGATAACTCTCCCTTTTTCATCTAACGAGTGGTAGTACTCTCCAAAAAACAAGTTATTATCCCCTTGGCGTTCGAACTGCAATCCACTTTACTCCACTTTGTTCCACTTTGCAACTACTTTTCTCCAAAATTTTTCACTTTCCTTCCGATTTTTAAAGAATTTCTAATCCTCTTTCCGCCAACTTTTTAGCCTTCCAACCCAACACCGCTGGATACAAAAGGTGATTTAAAGAAGAAGAAAAAAAATGCAAATTTTTAAAAATTTTTAAAAATTTGCCGACCGGTTCTAAAGAGATTTTTAAGATAGGACGATCGTTTGAAAGGATTCAGGTAGATTACTTGTCTTCTTATGCTATAAGCTGCCAATTTATTTGATGCCGATCCACTTGATATTGCTTCTCATGTCTGCCGCAATATCTCTACCTGCTAAATTGCATCATAAACTTTTGATGGCCATTTGCTGAGTTATACCATTATGTGGTATTTGCGAGCACTTCTCAATTTATGCAGATAACTTGTCTATCTCCTCTATCTGCATAAATAGCGTGGGGAAGATGACATTATTAACTGGGGGTCGTTCAAGAAATAATTCGCTACTTTCGCAAAGTAGCAACAATGCGGTTGGTATGAATTAATAAGTCCAGGGCGTCTACTGAACTTTTTACAACTATATCAGCGGACTGCAACGCATCTAAAGCGCAACCCTCTCCTTCAATAACGGCTATTGCAAGCCTGGCTTTCTTTAACATTTCAGTATCATTTGCACCGTTCCCTATGGCAACACTATTAGAAGCGCCAATGCTCTCGATAAAATCTGCTTTCTGTGAAGCCTCTCCGGGCGGTTGAATACGCGATATCTTTGCAGCTATCTTCTCTTTTTGAGACTCGAGTTTGCCGTGCGTATCTGCAGTAATCAAATAGATATCCAGTATCTTGGACAAGACCCTAATTCTTTCTAATACCTCATCTGCGATAATCCCATCAACTGCAATAGTACCGTTCATATCAAGAACGAGATTCTTAAGGTCATAACGTCCCCTTCCTGGGATATCAATGCTTATCATTCCGCACCCCTTTTTACCAGTACCAGTTAAGAAAATTCTATACTCTTTTGCATCAATCTGTCCATTAAGATAATCAGCAGATATCTTAAAAACCTAAAAATTGCAAGAACTCCGAATAATCACAACCGCACCTTCAAGGTGCGGTTTGCACTAGCCCTATAAGGGCACACTGCTGGCCGCACCTTAAGGTGC
>JAIMBH010000005.1 GCA_023511485.1 Bacillota bacterium
CCCATCCCTGTCCCTTTGGGATAGAAACTCTTGAAGTTCGTAGAGTTTTAAGACTTCCTCTCCACGAGGCAGAAGCCAGGGGATTTGCTCCTTGGGTGGGGGGATGTAGAGGACGCCGTCTCGTTCAACCTGGGGCAGGATGGAGAGTTTGCCTCCGTCTTTGACAAGGAAGCCGGGGCTGCCGTTGTGCTCTACCAGGTCAACCAGCCCCTCAAACAGGGCGGTATAAACAGGCTCGGTGTCTGTGCTGGCAGTGTGTATGTTTGGCGCTTCAGCTTCCCCTCGGCGGTATTTGTTGACCAGCTCCCGATAGCCGTCTATGTCTTCCTTCTTCAGCTTAAAGCGGGGCTTGATCTCATAGCTTAGATACGCCTCCGCCTTTGCCCTCTCCATTCGGGCAAGCTTCTTCAAAATAGGCTCAAGTCTTTGGGGAAGCTCGGTCTTGTCCATACTGGGAGGAATGAGGCTCAGTTCGTATTTGATGATGTCCTTGGCGGAGGCAATAAGGCTTTCAAAATCCTCTTTGCGGTGGTCCTTGAAATAATCGTTAAGGTCAAGCCCTGTGGGAAGCTGGATGACCCTTGCCCGCTCCCCGATAAGTCCTCCAATCCTGAGAGCCCCCTCCTCTCCGGCCTTGTCTCCGTCAAGGCAGAGATAGACCGCCTCGCATCGGGAGAACTTTGGTAGGTATTCGGGCTTGAAATTGGATGATCCGAGGATGGCAACGGCGGGATAGCCCGCTTGAACAGCGGAGAGGCAGTCGGGTATCCCCTCGGCGATATATACCGTTTTGCTGGATAGGGCGTCCTCGTTGTAGAGGTAGCGCATCTCTCCCGGAAGGTGCAGATATTTAGGCTCCTGACCGTCAAGGCTTCTGCCTGAGAGATGAACCACCCTGCCTCGCTTGAGGTTAGGGAAGATGACCCGGTGATAGAAATAATCCCTGACCGCTCCTTCTGCCGTTTTTTTAAGAATCCCTGCCTTGAGGCAAAGGTCTAACGGGAATTTCCGCTTATCTATTAGATGCTCCCGCAAGCCTCCATTGGCATAACCTATCTGAAAGCGGGAGATGATCTCCTCGGTAAAGCCCCGCTCCTTGATGAGGTAACTTTTGACCTCCGGGGTAAGGCTCTGGTGGTAAAACATAGCGGTCTCAGTGAGGATGTCATCAATCGTGCGAGTTTCCTTGATGCGTTCCCTGTCTTCTGAGGTTATAGAGGTGAGGGAAATTCCGACCTGACTGGCAAGTTCAGACAAAGCCTCCATAAAGGGCTTATTCTCGTAGAGCTCAAGAAACCGGAAAACATCCCCTCCTATGCCACACCCAAAGCAGTGAAAATACTGACCCTTCGGATTAACGGAAAAACTTGGGGTCTTCTCCTCATGAAAAGGACAAAGGGCTTTATGGTGGCGATCAAGGGCGATACGCTGACCGATAACCTGCATGATGTCGGTCTGTTCTCTCACCCTTTCAATCAAATCCTTAAAATCAAAATCTTTCATCGCTGGGCGGCTCCTTTCCATCATCCCTTGCCCGTTACCCTGTCCACGGTGAACTTATCCTCACCAAGTTGACGGATCATCAAGCCAGTGAAGACCTGGGCGATGTGTTCCCCAACCTCTGTAGAAACATCAATAGCAACTTGTGGCTTTTTCCTACCATCCGAGCTCCCGGGGGAGACACAGTAAGCGGCGCTGATCCTGACCTTAGGCTGACCAAAGGTGCACTCAGCGGCAATGATGGCAAGGGCAAGCTGGGTCTCTATGATTTCCCTGTCTAATCCTTCAGGAAATTTGAATCGGCAAACGGCTGGCATTTCTCGTCCTCCTTATTTGAGCCAAAATTTCTTTCATCACAGGGCATACATACGGAATGTTTTGGAAAAGTGTCGGAGGGTCATTTCAGATAGTCCTCAAGCCCTTCTTTCATAAAGATTGTTCTGATACGCTTTAACTCGTCGTATATGGTGCTTCGGGGGGTCTTGAGATACTCGCTTGCCTCTTTGACAGTAAGCCCCTTCTCGCCAAGCAAAAGGCAGAGCTCTTTTTGTTTGGGGGTAAGCTTCTGGAGAACCTTTGAGAGGTCTATTTTTAGCTGGATTTCCAAGAATCGATTGGGAATGGCATCGCTGATAGTCTGCTCATCAATCTTGTCAATTAGGGCTGGAGAGTCCTCATCGTCTCCTAAAGGCTCATCAAGGGAGACCGTGAGGTGGGCAATCTTTCTTTTGTCCGATTCCCTTTCTCGGACAAGGTCGGTGAGTTTGTTTCGGATGATCCGCCCCATAAAGGTTTTTTGAGACGCCTCCTGTCTGGGGTCGTAATCATCCTTGGCAAAGAACCAGTGAGTAAGGCATTCCTGTAACAGGTCGTCAAAGTCTTCCCGTTCCAGGCATCTCCACTTTCCTTGAAATTCGTTGACCAACTTCTTGGCAACCGCAATCTCCCAATCCTGAAAGAGTCCTCTGTAATTTTGACCCATTGAGACACCTCGCCATTGCGTTTTTGAGGCGTCTCAAATGAGCCTTAATGAAATGATACGAACCCGGAGACCTCGGATAAATCACGGAGGGCTCACGGAGGTTGGGGCAATAGTTGCCTCCGACAGATTGAAAGACTATTCCGTATGTATGCGGCAGGAGGAAAACCTGCCGTGTTCAAAAAGGTTGAAGTTTCATACACAGAGAGAGCAGATGACGGAGAAAGACTAAAGAGGATTACCGAAATCCTTGCGGAAGGGGTCTATGCCTATCTCAAAACGAGTGGGCTCTTGCGGGAAGATATAGAGCGGACAGAGAGGATAAAAAGGCTTCTGGAGAAGGCAAAAGAGGTGGGTAATCAGGCAGAGGAAGAAATTGAGGGAGAAGATTCTTGAAAAATACCTTGATTTCTGAAAAGAATATCTATATAATTATGGATGTATGATGAACCCGTTACTACGGAGGAGAATCCATGAGAAAGACAACGATTGAACTCACCGAGGAACAGTATTTTTACCTTCAGGAGAAGGTGCTGGAGCTCAAGAAGAAAAACGAAAGCGTGTCTATGGCATCTCTGATCAGAGATTTGATTGAAAAAGACAGGCAGGCTTCCACGAAAAAAGGGAAGGCTGGAAAATGAAGAAGTGCGGCTTTGTTATCCGGGTGAGCACGGACAGGCAGGCAAAGAATAAGGAAGGCTCCCTCAAAAACCAGCTTCAAAGACTACGGGCTCATGTGGAATATAAAAATGTGGCCTGCGGGGAGCAGTGGGTTGAGGTTGAGAGGTATATCCTCAAGGCAGTATCCGGCAAAGACTCCTTCCGAAGCAAAGAATTTGCAAGGCTCTTTGAAGATATCCGAATAGGAAAAATCAATACTGTTATCTGCACTGCCCTGGATAGGATCAGTCGGTCCGTCAAGGACTTTCTCAACTTCTTTGAAATCTTAAACAAATACAATGTGGAGTTTGTCTGTCTCAAGCAGAACTACGATACCACCTCCTCCCAGGGAAAGCTCTTTATAACCATCATGATGGCATTGGCGGAGTTTGAGAGGGAGCAGACATCGGAGAGAAACAAAGACGCAACTATGGCAAGGGCGGAAAGGGGGCTGTGGAACGGCGGGCAACTCCTGGGATATGATTTAGACCCCAATAGGAAGGGATACCTTATCCCCAACGAGAAAGAAAAGGCACTTGTCAACTTCGCCTATGATACCTACCTGCAATGCGGCTCAATCCTTGAGACCGCAAAGATAATGAACAAACACGGCTACAGGACGAAGGAATACACCTCACGGAGAGACAAATTTCACCCTGCCGAGGAGTTTTGCTACTCCTCTGTCCAGCACATATTGACAAACTATGCCTATATAGGAAAGAAGGAGATCAACAAGAAGAAAAGGACTGAGGATCAGGAAAAGCTCCCGGAGAGTGAGCGGTATCGGATTGTGGATGCCGTCTGGGAGCCGATTGTAGATGAGGAAAAGTTTTATAGCGTGCAGGCTCTCCTAAAGAAAAACTGCGTCTCGAAACACAACGAGGCAAAGCCTGTCAAACATAACTACATCCTAAACGGTGGGCTTCTCTGGTGCGGGAAGTGCGGGAAGGAGATGGAGGGGCGCTCTGGAACCGGGGCCAGGGGTGTGAGGTATTATTACTACATCTGCAAGAACAAAGAATGCAAGTTCAAGGTGCCTGCCGCTGAAATCGAGGGAGTTGTCCTAAAAAGGATTAGAGAGCTCTCCACCAAAAAAGACATCATGGAGAGCATCATTAAATCCACCAACGAAAAATTGCAGAAGGAACTCCCGGAGTTGAAAGAGCAAAAAACACTCCTCCAGAAGGAGCTTACGGAGATCAAGAATTTTGCCGATGGCATTATGAATAAGTGGGCATCCCTGGCAAGCGAGGACAGCAGTCTTTTCCTCAAAGACAAGCTGGATCAGTTAGGCAAAAGAAGAAAAGAGATTGAGACTGGCATCCAGGCATTAGAAGAGATGATCGAGGAAATAGAAAAGGAGTCCGTCACTCAAGAATTAGTGATGCTTGCCTTGAATAAATTTACGGATGTCTTTGATCACATCCGGCCTTATCAACAGAAGGAACTCTTGAGCCTCGTCCTCCATAAGGCCATCCTTGCCCCGGACAGCATAAAAATAGCCCTATACGGGCGTCCACCCGAAATAGGGCTACTTTCTTTATGTGAATCTGAGATACGCTCTCAGACACCAATCTGGCTCCCCGGGCAGGATTCGAACCTGCAACCCTCCGGTTACAATTGCCTCCGAATTTCTTCGGAGATTGGACTATATCATCTTCCGGCATTGATCTTGTATCAACCCACCAGCCGGAAGTCGGGCGCTTCCCCTAATGCATTCCAAGCATTAGAGTACTCCCTTGCGGGATAGTCTCTGCACCTTCCTCAATCCATAGATTGAGGCTTGGCTCAGGATTGCCTTACACCTTGCGGTAATCAGGTTCCCCTGAATTCACCCGATTTTTCAACCACAGTTACCTGTGGAAGCTGCAACTTTACTTTACAGCCGGATGCTCTACCGTTGAGCTACCGAGGAATAGTCAATTTTCATGTCAGTGCACCAAACGCGCACTTTTAGCATTATAGAGGATATTTTTGAAACTTTCAAGCACACCCTCGACACTTCTCACCAGCTAAATCTGGGTGCTTGGAAGCCTCCCAACCTATTTTTAAATCCTCAAAACAAGTTATTAAACTGGCTGAAAGCTTCGTGTATAATATGTGGAGCAGACTATTGGATTGACAAGAGTTAGCAGAGAAAAATCAATGCGCTTTAAGTTATCAAAATACCGCAGAATAATTCAAGCGTTCTTCTTGGTGCTCTTTCTAATATTATTGGTGATCGCGGCAAGGCCGATTACCTTACCGTTTCCGGCACAGCTCTTTCTCTCCTCTGACCCGCTGATCGCTCTGACTGCAGTTCTAGCCGGCCTGCCACTGGTAACAGCCCTATTGTATTCCTTAATCACGCTTATCGTAACCTTCCTTTTCGGCCGAATCTTCTGCGGATACGCATGCCCAATGGGCACGTTTATAGACCTTTTCTCCCCGCTTGCCAAGCTTCTTAATATAGACCAGAAAGCGTTCAGAAAGCTTAAGACCGTGCCTTTAGCCATGCTAGCAATAGTTCTTATAATGAGTGCTTTGAAAGTTAACATCCTGATGATTCTTGACCCGATATCGCTTCTTACCCGAACAATGACAGTTACGGTCTTCCCCGCACTTAATTTTATAATTACGAAAGCAAGCATCGGATTATATAAATCCGATGCACTGGCCAGTGGGGTTGATAGCACAATGAAAGCACTGAACGGAGTGCTTGTCTACAGCAACGGAAAGTCTTTGGATTCGTCACAATGGATAATACTTATTTTTATCTCTGTTGTTAGCTTAAATGTGTTGGGCAAAAGGTTTTGGTGCCGGTACTTGTGCCCGCTTGGAGGCCTGCTTGGCCTCATCGGAAGAATACCGCTATATAGACGGAAGGTCGAAGCCGATGCCTGCGCTGGGTGCTTGGATTGCGCTACGGTCTGCGAGATGGATGCTGTTGCAGGCGATGGAGATGCAACTGACACCGCAAGCTGTGTCCTGTGCTTAAAATGCAGAGACGAGTGTCCGCAGGATGCGATATCCTGGGGATTAAAGCCCGAACTTGTGATGGAGATGCCGTCACGAAGGTTGGCCCTTGCAGCAATAGGTACAAGCATTGCCACAGCTTACCTAGTCCCTCTTAAGGCCGCGGCAGCAGAAGCAAAACAGACTTTAATTAGGCCCCCCGGCGTATCAAACGAAGATGAGTTCTTAAATAAGTGTGTACGGTGCGGAGAATGCCTTAAGGCATGCCCAACTAACGTGCTTCAACCATCGCTGCTTCAATACGGACTCGAAGCGCTGTGGACCCCACACCTGGACTTTAGCCGGGGCTCCTGCGACTGGTCATGTAACGCATGTGGAAGAGTATGCCCAACCGGTGCGATACAAAACCTCACGCTTAAAGAAAAACAAAAATTCGTCATTGGAAGGGCCGAGATAGACCGCAGCAGGTGCTACCCATGGATAGCCGGGCACGGCTGTAAGGTTTGCTACGACCTGTGCCCGCTCCCGGAAAAGGCAGTTATCTTAAAAGATACAGGACGATACGATAATAGCGGTATACGGATCGTTCTTCCATATATGGTAAGGGACAAATGTATCGGCTGCGGAATATGTGAGAGCGAGTGCCCCGTGCCTAAGAAGAAGGCAGTCTATGTCTTTCACCCAAGTGTAAAAAATCCCTATCCAAATAATAAGATGATGGAATTACACGTTAATATGCAAAAATCCTAAGAATTATTGTGGGTAAGCAACGAGGGTAAACATGTTTGATACTATATAGATCCCTCTACCCTCAACCTACTCCAAATAATCCCTCAGCTTTGCGCTGCGGTTTGGATGGCGAAGCTTACTAAGCGTCTTGGATTCGATTTGTCTAATGCGCTCACGCGTCACGCCAAATACCCGGCCTACTTCCTCAAGCGTCCTTGGGTGGCCATCGATCAGACCAAAGCGAAGCTCGATAACCCTGCGTTCGCGCTCGGATAGCGTATCGAGAACTTCCTGCAGCTGCTCCTGGAGCAGTGAAAATGATGCTGCATCCGCTGGCACTTCGGCCTCTTGATCCTCGATGAAGTCGCCAAGCTGGCTGTCCTCTTCTTCGCCGATCGGCGTTTCAAGGGATACCGGCTCCTGCGAGATCTTCAGTATCTCACGGACCTTCTCGGGTGTGAGACCCATTTCCTCTGCTATTTCCTCAGGAGTGGGTTCGCGCCCAAGTTCCTGCAGGAGCTGCCTTTGAATCCTTATCAATTTATTGATAGTCTCGACCATATGGACAGGGATACGGATAGTTCTTGCCTGGTCGGCAATTGCACGGGTAATCGCCTGGCGAATCCACCAGGTTGCATATGTGCTGAATTTATATCCTTTCCGATAATCAAATTTCTCAACGGCGCGGATAAGGCCAAGATTGCCCTCCTGGATTAGGTCAAGAAAAAGCATTCCCCGACCGACGTATCTTTTCGCGATGCTGACAACCAGTCTTAAGTTTGCTTCAACAAGCTTTTTCTTAGCAGCCATTCCGTCGCGCTCAATTCTACGAAGCTTTCTTATCTCCTCTCGCGAGAGCTTTGCTTCTTCTTTTTCGAGCTTGGCCGCTGCTTTTTCACCAGCTTCTATCCTCTTAGCCAGTTCGACTTCTTCCTCGGCTGTAAGAAGCGGTACTTTACCGATCTCCTTCAGGTACATGCGCACCGGATCATTGGTTGGTGCCTTAACGGACAAGTCTATATTCCTGATCTCTTCCTCAGTAACTTCCTCTTCCTCTTCAGGCACAACCCCTACTTCTTCGCTATTAAGATCAACATCCAACCCATCCTCGACTGTGCCGTCATCGCTTGTATCAATGATCTCAACACCAATATTAAATAGGTAGGTATAGATGTTATCTATTTGTTCACTGGTAAGATCAAGCGATTCGAGAGCGCTGCCTATTTCATCGGATGTTAGGACGCCCTTTTCCTGCCCCATCGAGACCAGTTGCTTAACCTCTGAAATTTCAAGCTCGTTAATGCGGGTATTCAAACTCGACTTTCCTCCATTCAAACTACGGTTCCCTCTTGACGAAGATCCCGCCTTTTTGCTTCAAGAGTTATTAATTCCTCAAATAATGCATCGTAATGCGTTTTATTTTCTTGAGACGTAAATGATTGAAGTTCAGCCTTCAATCTATTAATTTGACGTCTATAGTGAAAATCCTTGAGCGTTATCAAAATATCCTTAAAATATTTTGGTAAATTCTCTTCTTCATACTCAGGCTCGGCCAGCAGCAATTCCGTTGCTTTTGAAGCCAGTCGCCTGTCAAGATTATCCAGCACGCCCGCATCAAATGTACCCGCCCCCAGGTCCTTTAAAACTGTAAAAAGCTGGGCGTGAGCTGGAAAAACAAAGTAGCTCTCATCCATGTCTGCCGGTATTATCTTTCTTATCTCGGGATATTTTATTGCTAAGTGAAGGAATGATTGTTCCGTCTTTTCCTGCGGATCTAGCGCTGCTGCCCGTGCTTCACCTCGAATTACGGAAGTTTTCTTGTATATAGCGTTATACTTAACTGTAAGAGCATCTTCGCTAAGGCCAAGCCGTTGCGCTACTCTGCTAAGGTACTCTTTCTGTGTTGCTGGATTATCCAGCGTTGCTATTAGTTTAAAACAAGCCAGCGCGGCCTGCTCTTTTTGCCGAACCTCAATGATATTATACTTATTGATCTCTCTAGTCAAGTAAAAATCAAAGAATGGCTCGGCAGATTTTACAAGCTCGTGGAACGGTTGGCCGCCTCTCAAAGCTATAAAATCTGCAGGATCAAGGCCCTGCGGCAGCACAATTACTCTTACATCCAACCCCGAAGAGCTTTTCCGTTCCAAATCCTTTAACGCCTCCATTTTGGGGAGCCTGAATTCCGAAAGGTAAGATCCAGCGCTCTCAGCAGCTTTTATTCCTGCACTATCGGCATCAAATACCAGGACTACTCGCTCAGCAAACCTCTTTAAAAGCTCGATATGCTCAGCTGTAAAAGCGGTTCCAAGTGTGGCTACCACGTTATTTATCCCCGCTTGCGCCAGCGCTATGACATCGGTATATCCCTCAACAACTATAACGGTGCCCTTTCGAACTATGTCATTTTTTGCTAGGTGAAGCCCGTAAAGTACCGCGCTTTTGTGGTAAACTGGGGTTTCTGGCGAGTTGAGATATTTAGGCTCTTCAGCGCCCAAAACCCGACCACCAAAAGCAATTATTCTTCCCCTTGTATCGGCAATGGGGAAGATAAGCCTACCACGAAAGCGATCATAATAGCCCTTCGAGCCTTTAATAATAAGGCCCGCCTCAAGAAGCTCTTCCTTTGAGAAACCCTTTTTTGTAAGGTATCTATCAAGAGAGCTCCAAGTTTGAGGAGCTAAACCAAGCCCATATCTAGATACAATATCGTCATTTAAGCCTCTATTCTTTAAATACGTTCGCCCGCGTTCTCCTTCATGTGTTTCATGTAAAATATATTGGTAAAAACGCTGTGCTAAGCGATTTGCCTCCATAATCCGGTTAATTTTAGAAGTTTCCTTTTTCTTTGTGGACTCGTAATTTATTTTGTAGCCAATGCGGTCCGCAAGGGTCTCAACAGCTTCAGTAAAATCGAGATGTTCAACCTTCATTATAAACGAGAAAACATTTCCCCCTTCGCCGCAGCCAAAGCAATGATAGAGCTGCATGGCTGGATCAACCTTAAATGAAGGGGTCTTTTCCTGGTGAAATGGACAAATCCCCCAGAAAAGCTTGCCCTTTTTCTTTAAAGCAACGTATTCAGATACGACATCAACAAGATCGCTGTGCTCTCGCACAATACTTATATCTTCTTCTTTTATCCGACCCTTATAATTAGAATTAGCCATTGTTCACCGATTCACCGATTCACCGATTCACAGCTTTTCATACCATCCAAACCTGAGGAACGAAATATTCCTCGAATGCTTTGATTGCGTAACGATCAGTCATACCGGCTACGTAGTCGCACACCTTAATTGGAAGCTCCTCCTCCCCTGATGGCTGAAAATCAGGCGGGAGGAGTTCGGGCTTTTCTAAGAACAGGAAAAAAAGGCTTCTTATTACGTTTTTAGCCTTGTCGTTCTCTGACTTTGCGGCCGAGCCTAAGTAAACATGCTCAAATAGAAACTCTCTTAGCTCTAGCATCGCATTCATAAACTCCGGACTCATCTCTATAGTAGCCTTCCCCCTGCTATATTCGACCAAGTTGCAGACCATGTTGTTGATGCGAAGTCCATGATGCTTTCCCAAAATGCTGGTGAGCCTGGCCGGAATATCCTCAACGCTTAAAATGCCCGCCCTTATCGCATCGTCTATGTCGTGATTTATATAAGCAATTCGATCCGCGATTTTTACCACTCTGCCTTCCAATGTTTCCGGATCGCATTCACCGGTGTGATTAAGTATGCCATCCCGTACTTCCCAGGTAAGATTGAGGCCCTTGCCGTCGTACTCGATGACATCAACAACCCGCAAACTCTGCTCGTTGTGATGGAAATGCCCCGGTGCTCCCCGGTATCCGCTATCTCTCAGCTCCCTGAAAATTTCATCTATCGCCTTCTCACCGACATGGCCAAACGGGGTATGGCCTAGGTCATGTCCCAGAGCGATAGCCTCAGTTAAATCCTCGTTCAAACGAAGTGCCCTTGCTATAGTTCTCGATATCTGGCTTACCTCAAGGGTATGTGTGAGACGTGTCCGATAATGGTCCCCTTCTGGAGCCAAAAATACCTGGGTCTTGTTGATAAGCCGCCTGAACGCTTTTGAGTGGATTATGCGGTCGCGATCGCGCTGGTAACAGGTACGCAAAGGACACGGTTCAATAGGTTTTTCCCGGCCTTTAGTATCAACACTTCGTTTTGCATTTTGTGCAAGCTGCTCCTTTTCCTGCTGCTCATATAATTGTCTTGGCGTCGCTTTATCCTGTTTCATATAGTTTTCTCGTTCCTCGAAAAAGTTTCCCAGTTATCAGCCTATTACTTACATTCCTCGACTAGCCGTATCCCGACAACGCGGGCACTTTTTATTGCCTCCACATCCTTGTCTGCGGGCTTTTGAGCGCAAACACCGTGGTGGCCAATAGTTTCTGACACCGAAGAATCGGATACCACCGTCATCCCATGAACCATCATAATATCGTGCAGAGCCCTTATTGTTGTTTCCTGGCCCCCGAAACGCGATGACCCGACTGTAACGGCTGCACCCACCTTACCGGCGAAGGCTTTCCTTTTCCTATAAGCCCTGCTCTTATCAAAAATTGCCTTTAATTGGGCCGACACAGTACCGAAGTATACGGGGCTCCCGAGCACTATCGCATCGGCCCGCGCTAACTTATCAAAAGCCTCCTCAAGCAAGGTATCTTCGTAGCAGCTCTCGTTACAGGGTGAGCTGCACGCATCGCAATAAGGCTTCTCCTGCCCCTCCAATATATTCATGGAGTGCAGCAGCTCTGTCTTAGCCCCGACTTTCTCAGCCGATTTTAAGACCTCCTTTAATAAGAAAGCCGTATTCCCATCCTCGTTAGGACTTCCGTTAATAGCAACCACAAATATTTCTTTCATAACATCACCTCAAAATCCCAGTGCTTAGGGTCAGAATCCAGAAGGAATATCGGAAATTCAAAGGCCCGTCAATATACCAAGATACCATTTTACACTTTATCGTATAATTGTATTCTGCAAATAACCATTTTTTTCCTGCTATTGGCAAAATTATTTCTAAGGAATATTTAAGGCACTTGCCGTTTTCTTTTCCAGTCCCTTGCTTCAGGTTTTTATCAAGAAGCCCTTCACTAAGCCTCTCACCTGTGCTATCGTAAAAAAGCATATTTTTCTGGATGCGGAGTAAGGTATGGCGACTTTTGATTTTCACGCACACGTTTATGCTGCGGATATCGCCGAGAAGCTTATCAGCAGGATGGAGGAAATTTATGGCGTTAAGCGCGCGCATAACGCTGTAGTCGAGGATGTTTTAGAATCGGCAGCAGCCGCAGGAATTGATAGAATAGTAGTACTATCTGTGGCCAACCGCCCGGAGCATATTCGCTTTAATGATTGGTATGCCGAGCTGGGGAAAAAATATGACAATATAATACCGTTCGGATCCATCCATATTGAAAACGATCCTTCTGAACTCGACCGCTTCCCAAAGCTAGGACTAAAAGGTATAAAAATACAGCCAAACGCCCAAAAATTCTATCCGGATGACGTACGCATGTTTCCGATATATGAGCGAGCAAGTAAACTCGGTCTGATCGTTTCTTTTCACTGCGGCGATGAACAGGGCGGCGTTAAAGGGGTTTTCAGCCACCCTAAAAACTTTGTGAAAATCGTGCGCTCCTTTCCTGATTTAAAGATTGTGCTCAATCACTTCGGCGGCTATATGCAGTGGGAACATATCGACCCGCTGATAGGTTTTGAAAATGTATATTTCGATACAGCCTTTTTACCGAGGATGATTGACGATGCCCTCTTTATATCTTTGGCTGAGAGGATCGGTTTTGACCATATTATTTTTGGAACGGATTTTCCTTTTAAGGACCATAAAGCTGAACGTGAATACATAGAACATCTCTTTGGCAACGATTTAGCCCGCAAATTTATGAGCGGCAACCCCTCTCGGCTCCTAGGTCTTTAAGCATTCTCTTGTTTTATAAGCTAAAAATATTTTACCAGTATATCCACTAATTAGCCTCTCGTAGACTATGCCAATGGTCTTTCTTTCTGGGTAAGAATAGGTCAGGTCTGTTGTTGATATCTTTAACCAAACCACACCTACCGGGAGGCTAACGTGAAGTATGACATAATTTTTATCCATGCACCCAGCATATTTGATTTCAGGGAAAAGCCTATCCTATCGGGGCCAATTAGCGATGTAGTTCCCTCGACAACTATGTTTGAGATGTATCCCGTAGGATTCGTAACTCTCTCGGATTATCTTGAAAAAAAGGGTTTTAGAACACGAATTGCCAACATAGCAATAAGAATGCTAACTCAACCTAAATTTAACGTAGAGAGATTCATTCAATCCCTTGATGCAAACATTTTTGGGTTTGACCTTCACTGGCTCATGCATGCTCAGGGCTCGGTAGAGCTGGCAAAGCTGGTTAAAAAGCATCATCCCAATACACCGATTATCTTTGGCGGCCTCTCATCAACCTACTTCCATGAGGAGCTTATCCGCTATCCGCAGGTGGATATGGTCATGAAGGGTGACTCAACAGAAGAGCCGATGAGGATTCTTCTTGATATCCTAAAGAAAGGCGGGGGCGGCGATCTGTCTCAGGTTCCAAACCTGACATGGAAGGACAGAGCCGGGGTGATTCATTCCCAGCCGATAACATATGTTCCGGAAAGACTCACCGACTCGCACATAAACTATGCAAGAGTTATTAAATCTGCCATTAGAAATAGGGATATAAGAAGTTATCTTCCTTTTAAAGATTTCTTAAGATACCCTATAGTTGCATTGCTTACGTGTAGGGGCTGCTCTAATAATTGCTCCATTTGCGGTGGCTCAAGGTTTGCATATACTAAGTTTTACAACCGGCCAAATATCGCCATGATGGACCCAGAGAGGCTGGCGTTTGATATTGCCGACGCGGCAAGTTATTTTGCTGGACCGGTGGTCCTTGTAGGCGACCTTCAGGCTGGGGGACTGGAGTACGTAGACAGGTTCCTGGACACACTATCCCGCTATAAATTTAAAAACATGGTTGTATTTGAGTTCTGGGACCTTCCGCCAAAGGAATTTTACGAAAAGGTTTCAAAATCTTTAAGCAACTGGAGCTTTGAGATATCGTGCGAATCTCAAGACCCGATAATTCGCAGGAAGTTTGGTAAGGCAAACTACACTAACGAAGAGCTTAAGCAAGCTATCAACGACGGATTGAATGCCGGAGCAAAGAGAGCGGATGTCTACTTGTTTATGGGTATTCCCTTTCAAACTAGAGAATCAATACTTGAGATACCCGAATTTGCCGAGTATCTCTACGATAGTTTGGATGTCGAAGCTAACCGGCTAGTATTTCTTGCAGCCCCTCTAGCCCCATATGTTGACCCGGGAAGCCTCGCCTTTGAGAGACCATCACACTATGGATACAGAATAGTAAGAAGGACGCTTGCTGAGCATATAGAAGGTATGGTTGCTCCGTCATGGAAGTACGGATTGAACTACGAAAGCGACTATATAGATAGAGACAGTTTCGTGAAGGCAACCTATGAGTGCGCACTTAGGTTAAACGAGATTAAAAGAGCAAAAGGCGCGATAAGCAAAAGTAATGCCGAGCACGTAGAAAGAAATATTATTGAGGCCGTTTATATCATGGATAAAATAGATGAGATATACAATTCAAGACTCTCTCCGCAAGAAAAAGAAGTTAAATACTTCGAGCTAAAAAACGAGATGGCCTCACATTCGATGTCTACTGTTTGCGAAAAGAGAGAGCTTGAATGGAGCGTGCCCGCACTAAGGAAGTTTAAGATTAGAGGCCTAATTAAAGCTATGCTATTAAAATAGTGTTCATGGTCTTAAAGTATCTAAAGTACCAATACTGCAAGGTGCCAAAGTTGAAGAAAAAAGGCATTGGTGCTTTGGCGCCTCCAAATTTTGGCGCCTTCTAAGCCTAAAACACACCAAAGATTTCTCTGCCTGCACCTATCGCATCGAGGCGTAATTGGTATGCCAGAGATATCTCTGCGTGGGCAGAGAAACCACATCTCTTGCATGGGTTTTTTTCAGGTGTGCGATTTTTAAGATAGCAGCCTTGGATATACGTTCCGTCGGGATCGATATCTGCAACCATCCATGGTTCGCAAGACCAATTGTTTGCCTTTAGGGCCTCCAGGCACGATACCGAATTCACTAAAGGATAACCCTGCCTTTTTAGGCTTATGAGCTCATCTAAAACTGCAGCCCGCTTCTCCCAAGGGAGCCAGAGGTCTTCGCTTTCCGGATATGGGTAGAAGAATTGAATCGTTATACCCCTTACTAGGGGTTCTAATAGCCTAACCAGATTGGTAACCTCAAAATAGTTTAAACGGTTGATAGTGATATGTGCAAATACTTTAGGGTGTCTTGACCTTTTTATATTTTCGATGGCACAGTCAAATGAGTTACTACGCAACTTATCGTGCGTCTTCTTTAACCCATCGATACTTACCCAGACTATGTCCGGCTTTATATCTATGGGAAGTGTACCGTTAGTCGTAACCCCAACGCTGAAGAAATACCGCCTCGCCCGGTCAATGACATCTGATATGTTACGGGCACCATCTCTCCATAGCAGAGGCTCGCCCCCTTCAAAAACTACTATCCGCACGCCCTGTTGGTACAGCTCAGGCAGAAACCGCCTTATCTGGGCCCATTTAAGATCCGGCATCGTCTTGCGCCAGTAAGGGCACTGTGCGCACCTTAAAGTACACCTGTGCGTCAGCTTTATGCCTGCAAGAAGCGGTCGCTTAGCACCAAAATACCGTGCTCCAGCGAAGTAATGGACAAGGTATGCCCCGCGTGATAGCCTCTCTGCAGCCCCAAGCTTCTCCACCTGCCCCACCTCTTTCAAGCACGGCAAAACAGATATAACTTATTATTTACCCAGATAAGTAAGACAATCACGCAGATAAACGATACATTCTGTAAGAACCGATATAAGTAAGATTGCTGTCAGAACAGTCTATTTCCGTAACGAATAAAGACTGCCGCCAATGAAATAAATTGAATTGCCCGATACCACCGGCGAGGAAATGCCCCCATCTTTTGCTTCTGCTACTTTAAATTCCCACTTCCGCCGCCCGGTTTGCGCATCCAGCGCATAGAACCTATCGGAGCCAAAGTAAACCGTCCCAGTAGTTACTGCCGGTGACGAGTCGTAACCTACAGGCGATTTACTCTCAAACGCCCATTTCAGAACACCGGTCTTTGCGTCGATAGCGCAAAGACGCCCGTTCCAGCTGCTGCAGTAAACAACGCCGTTGTTAACCGCTGGTGCGGATGTAACCTCGCTTCCCATATCGAATTTCCAGTGCCGTTTCCCCTTCTTTGCACCAACAGCATATAGGTAGTGATCCCAGCTTCCAAAATAGACTATCCCATCGGAGATAACGGGAGAATCAACAATTCCACCTGTTTTAATCGACCAAACTTTAAAACCAGATTTAAGGTCTAGCGCGTATAGACGTTTATCTGTCCCGCCAAAATAAACTTTGCCGTCGTAGACAGCTGGGGACGAGTAGATCGGTTTTGTGGTTTCAAAAGACCACTTTAACTGGCCTGTTTTAGCATCAACTGCATAAAAACGGTTGTCTGCACATCCAAAATAAATCGTCCCATCTGCCGCTGCAGGCTTCGAGCTTACTTCGTGTCCTATCTTGTAATACCAGAGCCCCTTGCTGGTCTTAGCGTCTATAGCATAGATGCCGTCAAAGCTTCCTATATAGATAACACCGTTATAAATGGTAGGTGTAGTAATGGCCAGCGACTCGTTCTTAATCTTCCATTTTTCCTTACCATCCCTGGCATCTATAGCATAAAGACCATCCGGACCCCGCAAGTAGATCACTCCGTCAGCAATACCAGGCGAGTAGTTGAGCCAGCCAAGTGACTTATAACTAGACACCGATATGCTAGCTTTCCACTTTACCCTACTTGGTTTTGCTTTGGGTTCTTTGGGTTTGCCGAATATGCCACAACCTGAAGCAAAAAGCATTAGGACAAGAAAGAGTGATATTATCCTGTGAGTAATTTTCATGTTTAAATAATATTGAATATCCAATAGGGGGTAAAGAGATATCTCTTTACCCCCTTAGCTTACTATTGCCTGCTATGTCTTACTTCGTTGAGACCTTAGCCTCACCGAGAACGGCCTGTGCTGCTGCAAGCCTTGCAAGCGGAACCCTATACGGCGAACAGCTTACATAGGTTAGGCCGATCTCATGGAACTTTTTAACCGAGTCGGGATCTCCGCCATGCTCGCCGCAAACACCTAGCTTAATATTCGGATTGGTCTTGCGTCCGTTCTCACAGCCCATGGCAACAAGTTTGGCGACACCGTCATCTATTGTCTCAAACGGGTTTTTCAGAAGGATCTTTCTGTCAAGATACCTCGGCAGGAACTTCGCCTCAATATCGTCGCGGCTAAACCCAAACGTCATTTGGGTAAGGTCATTCGTTCCGAACGAGAAGAAATCAGCAACGCTTGCAATCTCGTCGGCGGTTATGGCAGCACGCGGAATCTCGATCATAGTGCCAATCTTGTAGTCCACACTTACGCCACAGTTTGCAATGGTCTCAGATATTACATCCTCCGCTTCGCGTCGCAGTGTGCTCAGCTCGTTGACAACCGATACCAATGGAATCATAATTTCGACTTTTGGATCGCCACCCTCTTTCTTTAACTGGCAAGCTGCCTCCATAATTGCGCGAACTTGCATCTTATATATTTCAGGATGGGTAATGCCCAGGCGGCAGCCACGCAGACCTAGCATCGGGTTCATTTCAGCCATTTTCTCAACGCTCTCAAGCAGCTCTCTCTTTGGCGCTATATCCTGCTCAGAAGCACCAGTACATTCCATCTTAGCAACTTCTACCCTTAAATCGGACGCATTCGGCAGGAACTCGTGAAGCGGCGGGTCAAGAAGCCTTATGGTTACCGGTAGGCCATCCATGGCTTTAAATATGCCGTAGAAATCCGACTTCTGGACCTCGAGTAGTTTTGCGAGTGCCTCATCCTCTTCCTCTTTGCTTTTAGCTAGAATCATCTTCTGTACTATAGGCAGGCGCTCTCCAAGGAACATGTGCTCAGTACGGCATAGTCCAATACCTTCAGCGCCAAACTGGCGAGCCTTCTCGGCATCTTCCGGCGTATCGGCATTCGTGCGGACACCCAGCGTCCTTATCTCATCAGCCCATCCAAGGATCAACTCGAACTCTTTACTGGGCTTCGGAGGAACAAGGGCTACCTCACCAAGTACAACTCGACCAGTTGTTCCATCTATTGAGATAATATCTCCCTCTTTCACCTGAGTACCATTAACTGAGAATACCTTATTCTTGGCATCAATTTTAATCGCGTCGGCACCGCATACACAGGGTTTGCCCATACCGCGGGCAACCACTGCCGCGTGGCTGGTTTTACCGCCGTGGCTGGTCAGAATACCCTGCGCTGCAATCATTCCGTGTAGGTCATCCGGTGTCGTTTCCCAACGAGTCAGTATAACTTTTTCGCCCCTGCTGCCCATTTCCTCAGCAGTATCGGCATCAAAAACAACTTTGCCAACCGCCGCGCCTGGCGATGCGTTAAGTCCTTTGGTCAAGACATCGACTTTGGCCTTTGGATCAAATTGCGGGTGGAGAAGCTGGTCGAGCTGGTCGGGATCGATCCTTTGAACGGCTTCTTCTTTAGTTATCAGACCCTCTTCTACCATATCAGCCGCAATCTTTAGCGCTGCGGCTGCAGTCCTCTTTCCAATTCTCGTCTGGAGCATCCACAGTTTGCCCTGCTCGATGGTAAACTCGGTATCGTTCATGTCCCTGTAGTGCTCTTCAAGTTTGCGCAGGATACCAAAAAGCTCTTCAGCTAACTCCGGCATCTCGTTTTTTAAGTTCATGAGCGGCTGCGTTACGCGAATTCCTGCAACGACATCCTCGCCCTGGGCATTTACCAGGTAGTCGCCATAAGGCACATTTTCACCAGTTGCGGCATCGCGGCTAAAAGCAACACCGGTTGCAGAGGTATTTCCTTTGTTTCCAAACACCATGGTCTGAATATTTACCGCCGTGCCCAAATCATCGGGTATCTTGTAAAGCCTTCTATAATCAACGGCCCTCTTATTACCCCAGCTCTTAAAGACTGCCTCAATTGCAAGTAGGAGCTGCTCTTTCGGATCGGTCGGAAACTCACGGCCTGCATGCTCTTTGACTATTCCCTTGAATGTATTGACAAGCTCTTTTAAATTATCGGCCGTTAAATCGGTATCGAACCTGGCTCCTACTTTCTCTTTGAGCTCGTTGATGGCCTCTTCAAATAGCTCGCCTTCGACTCGTAAAACGACTTTTCCAAACATCTGGATAAAGCGGCGGTACGAGTCATAAGCAAATCTCTCATCGTTGGTTTGCTTGGCCAGCCCCTGTACGGAGTCATCGTTTAAGCCCAGATTCAAAACGGTATCCATCATGCCCGGCATAGAAAATGGTGCTCCGGAACGAACTGAGACCAGAAGTGGATCCTCTGGATCACCTAGCTTCTTGCCCATTTTTTCTTGCAGCTTAGCTAGATGTGCATCTACTTCATCAAGCAGACCATCCGGGAATCGGCCCGTCCGGTAGTACTCGTTGCAGGCTCCGGTGGTGATGGTAAAGCCTGGAGGTACCGGCAGTCCTAGGCGGGTCATCTCAGCGAGGTTTGCACCTTTGCCGCCGAGGACGTACTTCATATCCGCCGATCCCTCTTCGAAATCGTAGACATACTTGGTCTTCCCTGGCATTTCTTATTCCCTCCGTAAAATATTTGTCAAAAGGTATTTCTTATATTTGAAACAGCCTGCGGCTGATATCTCACACATTATCTCTAAGCTTTGCTCATAGTACAGGGCTTTAGCCCTGCTATATAGTAGCCCCTTCGACTTCGCTCAGGGTGGGCTCAAAAGGGCTGCACTACATGTTATAAACCCTGTTTTATAAACCCTGGTTCCTGAATCCCGATCCCTAGGTTCTAAACCGGTTGAGTTACCTGCGAAAAATCAGCAATCCTTAAGAATATTTCATAACAATAGTTCAGTAGCCTAATCCGGTTGTTTCTTAAGGCCTCATCTTCTACCATGACCAGGACTTCATCGAAGAACTTATCTACTGGACTTTTCAAGCGAGCTAGTATGTCGATAGCTAGGGTATAGTTGCCATCAGCTTTTTCCAGGCCTTTATCTACTCTAACCACAGCATCGTAAAGCTCTTTCTCCGCTTCTTCTTGGAGAAGACTTGGGCTTACCTCTACGCCTAACTCAGGCTTGGCAAGATTCTTACATCTCGTAAAGGCAACCAGCAAATCAGACATTTCTGGGCTTGCTAATTTTTCAGCTACCGCCTGAGCTCTTCTTCTGATATCAACTATATCATCTATTGGCAATGTACCTACAGCCTCTACCGCATCAACTGGAAGATTCTGTGCCAACAGATATGCACGTAGACGGCCTCTGACAAAGTCCTCAACCAGTCTGCGCGTAGCCGCAATATCAAATTCAACGCCCTGCTCTTTGTAAAGCATTAGCGCACGGTCTATGAGCGAATATACGGGTATATTCATATCATTTTCAAGAATAATTGACACGATACCGTATGCCTGCCTGCGAAGGGCATAGGGGTCTTCAGAGCCAGTCGGTATAAGACCTGCCGCTATGATTCCTGTAATGGAGTCGATTTTATCAGCAATGCTTACGATTTGACCTATAAGCGTCTGGGGTAGGATATCTCCCGCTGAACGCGGCAGATAATGTTCGAAGATAGCAACCGCAACTTGTTCAGGTTCGCCGGATACCCTGGCATACTCCATTCCCATGACGCCCTGCAACGTGGGAAACTCCCCAACCATCTCAGTTAAGAGGTCAGCCTTACAAAGAAAAGAAGCTCTTTTAGCAAGCTCTTTGTCTTCTTTAGTTAGCCCAAGTCTTTCGGCGATATACCCTGCAAGTTCAACAAGTCTCTCTGTCTTTTGGAAAACAGTACCGAGTTTTGCCTGGAAAGTTACCCCTTTTAACTTATCAACAAAAGATGCAAGAGGCCTGGAGCTATCGGTTTCGAAGAAGAACTTTGCATCCGAAAGCCTTGCTTGGATTACTCTCTCGTGGCCTTTGCGAATGAGGTTTGCATATTCAGGATTGCCGTTATGTATCACAATAAAGTTTGGCAGTAATTTTCCCTGCATATCTTCAACCGGAAAGTACCTCTGGTGTGCTTCCATTGCGGTTACAAGGACTTCTCGAGGAAGTGCAACAAACTCGTTCGAGAAACTTCCGCGGACCGCATGAGGAAATTCAACTAACTCGAGCACTTCATCGAACGTGTGCTTATGGATAACAGGCCGACCCCCGGTATCTTTTACAACACGCTCAATCTCTTCTTTCATAATATCTGCGCGCTTCTGCGGATCTACAATTACTTTATTGTTATAAAGAACTTCAAAATAATCGCATGGAGCATTTATGGTAAGCGGATTTTTAGCCAATTGGCGGTGCCCCATGCTCTCCCTTCCTGAGAAGATATTACCTATCTTAAACGAGACAACGTCGTGCCCGAAGAGTGCAACAACCCAGCGAATGGGACGCACAAAGCGAATGTCACCGCCTCCCCAGCGCATAGCCTTAGGAAACGAAAGCGAAAGTATAAGCTCAGGCAGGATAGTTGCCAATATATCGGAGGTCTGACGTCCTTCTTCTTCTTTTACAGCAAATACATATTCGCCACCGTCAACCACTCTTGTTTCCAGGCTCTCAACAGCAACTCCCTGGGATTTTGCAAACCCGATTGCGGCTTTGGTAGGTTCTCCTTCAGGAGTATAAGCCACTTTCTTGGCTGGTCCTTTTATCTCATGAACCGTTTTTGCCTGCCTCTCGTCAAGGTTTCCAACCATCAAGGCAAGCCTTCTTGGAGCCCCGTACGTGCTTATGACGTCATATTCAAGCCTGTATCTATCAAAAAGTAGCTGTGCCCTCTCGGCAAGCTGGTTTTGGCCGATCACAACCGATGCAGCCGGTATCTCTTCGGTCCCTATCTCTAAAAGCAAGTCTCTTTTACTCACTAAGTATCACCGACTTTTTCAAAAGCGGAAAGCCCAGCTCTTCCCTGTGCGTTAAATATGCATGGGCCACAAGACGGGCCATATCCCGTACTCTACCTATAAATCTTGTCCGCTCGGTTACGCTAAGCGCGCCCCGCGCGTCAAGAAGGTTAAACGTATGCGAGCACTTGAGTACATAATCGTAAGCTGGCAGCACAAGCCCTGCTTCCAAAGTACGCTTGGCTTCGGTCTCATACGTATCGAAAAGACTAAAAAGCATTGGGACGTCGGCTATCTCGAAGTTATACTTCGAGCCTTGAACTTCATTTTGGCGATGGACCTCGCCGTAAGTTACGCCCTCTGCCCACTCAAGGTCATAAACGCTCTCTTTTTCTTGTATATACATGGCCAGTCGCTCAAGGCCATAAGTAATCTCGGCACAGACCGGCTTAACATCTATCCCGCCGACCTGCTGAAAATATGTAAATTGGGTTACCTCCATGCCGTCGAGCCAGACCTCCCAGCCGAGCCCCCAGGCTCCAAGCGTTGGAGACTCCCAGTCATCCTCTACAAAACGGACATCATGTTTGGATAGGTCAAATCCTAATCGCTCGAGGCTTTTTAGATAGATATCCTGCACATCATCCGGCGATGGCTTAAGGATGACCTGGTACTGGTAATAGTGCTGAAGCCTGTTTGGATTCTCGCCATACCTGCCATCAGTCGGCCTCCTGGATGGCTGCACATAGGCAACATTCCACGGTTCTGGGCCAAGAGAGCGCAGAAAAGTAGCCGGGTGGAATGTTCCGGCTCCAACCTCAGTATCATACGGCTGCACGATAATGCAGCCGTATTCTGCCCAATATGACTGAAGGGTCAGGATTAGTTGCTGAAAATTCACTAAACTAACCTCTCTCCTTGAACACTAAATTTTTATTGGTTATCTGAAGACTATGGATGCGATTTCTACCAATGCGATGAGCACAATTCTATATTTTAACAGATAATAGCTAGCTATCGCTAGAGTACCGTTGCTAGAGTACCGTTCCGGCTAGGTCTGGGTATGCCAAACTCCAAGGCACAAGGGTCTTTTATTTTCCTACTTTGGCGCTTTAGCACTTCAAGACCTAATTATACAAGAGTTGGCTCAGGCATTCTCTGCTTTTTAGTCTAGTCTGGATATAGTATGTAACGTAATCCCTCATAAGAAGGTATAATTCATCCTCTACAAGGGCCATAACATCCATGTCTACAATATCTTTAAGCGGAAGTTTTATCAGCCTGGCAAGAGTCTCAACCGCTGCGGGTGTGACCATAATGCTGTTTTTATCCAGAAAGCCGCATTCCTCGCAAACAAAACCGCCCCACTCCAGGCTGAAACGCTGCTTTGCCCCCGGCTTTTTCCCGCAAACCACGCAGTGCTCAAGCTTCGGCATATACCCCGATATCGCCATGAGCTTAATATCAAAAGCAATAAGCAAAAGCCTGAAATTCTTTTTAGTTTCGGACAGGACGCCGAGGCTTTTCAGCAGGAGATTGTAGAGAGCAGTATCACTCTCTCCCTCAACTGATACCTTGTTTGCCAGATCCAGCATAGCCGAACCATAAGTTATGCGCTCGAAGCTATCCCTAATACCGAAAAATGAGTTTACTATCTCGGCCTGCGTTACTATATCTAAATTTCTTCCCTTGTAAAGAACCAGATCAACATGCGTAAACGGCTCAAGACGGCTGCCAAACTTACTTTTAGTCTTTCTTACACCCTTGGCAACGGCCCTTACTTGACCGTAATAATTTGTAAGAATGGTAACGATACGATCTGACTCTGCAAGCTTATGAGTTCTTAAAACAATACCTCTTGTTTTGTATAAGGACATACAACCACCACTGCTATAATTCCTGCGATAATTATCAAACTTTAAAATTTAGTGAGTAATTATGGCTCCTTCAGGGAAACTCAATTTAAGAACTATTAAAATACTTACAAAAACTAATAGCTACTGTGTATATTCTAACCTATTTATGTCAATAATGTAACTTATTAAAGCATTATCTAAGTAAACGATTGTTTACGGGTCTAGAGCGGTCATATCTGTTCGAATTTATCTCCATGGATTAGCTGGGGGTGGCACATAACCCTCGCCGAATTCCTGTTCAATTATCTGAACACCGGCACTCGTGCCAATGCGGTTGGCCCCCGCGTTAAGCAAAGCTATCGCCTGCTGTGCCGTTCGTATTCCGCCAGAAGCTTTTATCCCCATCTCAAAGGAAAGATTTGCCCTTAATAGCTCAACATCTTCTACGGTTGCCCCGCCACCGGTAAAGCCAGTATTTGTCTTCACAAAATCGGCACCTGCGCGCTCAACTATCTGAGCAGCACGAATTTTTTGTTCGTCGCCTTCTAGAAGGTTTGTCTCAATAATTACTTTGACAATGATATCCCTGCCGTGCTCAACCTCTCCCCTGCGAGCCTGCTCAACAACAGCTCTTATGTCATTGTAGACCTCATCAAAAAGCCCAGACCTGAACGCCCCAACATTCATAACCATATCTATCTCGTCCGCCCCAAGGTCAATTGCCTCACGGGTCTCATGAACCTTAGCACCTGTTGTGATAGCACCGATAGGAAAACCTACTACTGTTCCCACCTTAACCACAGAGCCGCGTAATAGACGATAGGCTATATTTACATAGAAAGGATTTACAACTACCGAAGCAAAATTATACTTTATTGCATCTGCACATAACTGTTCGATATCTCTGACAGTCGCACCAGGACTTAGATTAGTCGAGTCGATGCTCTTAGTTAACTCTTCTCGCCTCATTTAAACTTCTCCTCATTAATATCGCTTAGATTTAACCACTCTTAAGAGAAACTAAACAAATTAATATTAGGCAGTAATTAGGCGGTACAGTGCTTTATCCCTGCTTATCAGCCCTAAAGGGCCACCTACTGCCTACTATTATTTAGTACCCTAAAGGGCTGCACTGCGATCTGCGCTCTTCTCTTTAGTTATCTTAATTCTTAGTTCTGCACTATAATTTCCGGTAAACTAAAAGAAATTATTGCCAAATTCTGCGTTTGGGAAACTACTGCGAAAAGCAGTGCTACAGGTACTATACACCCACTGCCTGCGTGAATTAGGTTAAATACCTTAATAATAAAGTTGCAAGGCCTAAGAAAGTAAAGAAGCCAGAGACATCGGTAAACGTCGTGACTATAACTCCAGAACCTAATGCTGGGTCCTGCTTAAGAAGCCTGAGAATAATAGGTATACCCGCACCCGCCAGGCCTGCCACCCCCATGTTGATCATCATGGAAAGAAACAGGACCAGGCCAAGAAAAGGATTGCCGTTAGTAAAATACGCAACTAAAGCCGCAAGTAGCCCAGTAGCGGCACCAATTGCTACACCAACACCAATCTGTCGGAATACAACTCGCATGCCCTCCCGAAATTCGAGCTGTCCTAAAGCGATACCTCGCGTTGTAACAGTTAGGGTTTGTGTGCCCATATTGCCACCCATGCCTGCAACGATCGGCATAAACACAGCCAATATGGCAAGCCTATCGATCGAATTCTCAAATAAGGCAACTACACTCGCGGCTAAAAATGCGGTCACAAGGTTGAAAGTCATCCACGGTAGTCTATTCTTAATGGATTCTATGGCAGAACTATCGAGCCTTTCCTCGCGAACAACACCGCCTAAGCGGTAGATATCTTCACTCGCCTCTTCCTCGATAACATCGACAACGTCATCGATAGTTACAATACCCAGCAGATTGTGTTCGTGATCGACAACCGGTACGGCGAGGAGATCGTAGCGCGACATTACATTTGCTACTTCTTCCTGGTCGGTGTCGACGTCAACAAATATGACGTTCGGATTCATGATCTTTTCGATGCGTTGATTCGGCTTGGCAATAATAAGGTCACGAAGGGAAACAACACCGATCAGTTGCCCTTCTTTGTTCGTTACAAAAACATAGTATATGGTCTCAGCTGTAGGAGCTTTCTCTCTTAACAGATCAATTGACTGCTGAGCCGTCATACCCTTTTTAAGAGCGACAAACTCAGGGGTCATGATGCCGCCGGCGGTATCTTTTTTGTGCTGCATTAACTTGAGAGCCTCCGCCGCGTCATCCCGGTTCATCGATGCTAATATACGCTCGGCATCCTGTTTGTCCAAGCCGCCAAGAAGGTCGGCAACATCGTCGGCGGCCATTTCCTCAAGTATATCTGAAACCAGCGGGGTACTGAGCAGATCGACTATATCGATCTGCTCACTCTCATCCATTTCTTGCAGAGCGTCTGCGGCACTTGGGATATCCCAGGTCTCAAATATTCTCTTTTGATATTCATCGGGCAAAGACGAGACAATTTCTGCTGCATCGGCAGGGTGAAGCTTATCAAGAAGGCTAATCACCTTCTTGATATCGTCTCTCTTGAGTAGGTTTTCTGCTGCGACCAGTAGTATTTTGTTTCTTTCCTGCATCTAAACCTCTTGCCTTACTCTGAGTAGCCAAACTGTCTAACATATTTCTCTTCTTTGCGCCAGTCCTTCTTTACTCTTACTCTAAGGTCAAGATACACATGGCTTCCAAGTAATTGCTCAATCTCGGCTCTCGCCCTTGAACCGATCTCTTTAAGCATGCGTCCCTCTTTGCCTATCAAAATTCCCTTTTGAGATTCGCGTTCAACAAAAATCGTTGCAAATATGTCTACTATTTCGCCGTCCTTTCTCGGTTTCATCTCTTGAACTTCAACAGCAACGCTGTGTGGAACCTCTTCCCTAGTGAGCTCGAGAACTTTCTCCCGAATAAACTCTGCAGCAACCATACGCTCTGGTTGATCGGTTATTACATCATCAGGATAATATTTCGGACCTTCCGGTAGTAGCCCGATCAACTTCTCAGTCAGCTTGTCAACATTTTCACCGGTTATAGCCGATATTGGAATTATGTCGTCAAATCGACCTAGCTGCCTGGCGACTTCCAATTGGACCTCAAGGTCTTGTGGTTTTATCTTATCTATCTTGTTGAGCACCAATATCTTTGGCGTATTCAAGCCCGAAAGCTCCCCAGCGATAAAAAGGTCACCGGATCCAATAATCTTTGACGCATCGACCATAAAGATAACAGCATCGACATCTTTTAAGGTATTTCTTGCAACTTGATTAAGATGCGCCCCTAGTGCGTCTTTTGGTTTATGCAGACCAGGCGTATCAACCAGGACTATCTGAGCGTTTTCAAAATTTAATATTGCCCTTATGCGATGCCTCGTTGTCTGCGGTTTATCGGAGATAATCGCAACTTTTCGCCTGGCCAGAAAGTTTAAAAGCGAAGATTTTCCGGTATTAGGTCGGCCCACGATGGCCACAAATCCAGATTTAAAATGTTCGTTTTGTCCATTGTTATTAATTTTCATAACAATCAATCTTTCAATTCCAGTTCGTATAATAATCTGTCTACTGCAGGTCCATACTCGTCGGTAAGCTTCGCAATTTGCTTAAAACCTGCCTTACGATAAAGACGAATTGCCCGTTCGCTCTTCGGATCGACCGTAAGTTGTATTTTCCTTATACCATCACCTCGGAGTTCTTCTATTATCCCGGTTAGGAACCTGTACCCAAGACCCCTGCCACGCTCACCCTCTCTAATCGAAAAACCTACAATGAAAGCAAGCTCGGGGTCTATCCAGTCTTTGATTACATCTGCTACCCCACAAATTGTTTTGTTGCACCTTAACACATAGACCGCGCCGTGTCGAATAAGAACTGGAAATGTCCAGTAATTAAGTCCACCTTCGCCAAACGCTTCAGCCTCTATTTGCGTAAGTTCCGCAACAAGTTGTGGGTTAAAGTTAGTAATGCGCTCAACAGAAATTCGCTCATTTTCCATAGTTAATAAGTCTGGAAGTGCCAAGGTTAATAAATAAAAAATACTGGCACTTTGGCACATTAAGGCTTCGGCATTTTATTTATTAAATAACTGTTCACTAGTAAAGGCCATTGGTAAGAGATCTTTTACCTTGGCCCTCTTTATTTCCCCACTTGTGTTGGCCATGATAACCAGCGTTTCCGCGCCAAATTCGGCCAAAAATTGCCGGCAACTTCCGCATGGGGAGCACGGTGTGGGGCCATCGGCAATTAAAGCCATCGCCTCAAATCGACGGCAGCCCTCAGAAACTGCTTTTGCCACCGCAACACGCTCTGCACAAATCGATAGTCCATAGACGGCATTTTCAACATTTGCGCCACTAAAGACCCTTCCGTCATCGCATAAAAGAGCCGCACCAACTCTAAAGCCCGAATACGGAGCATACGCCTCTTGCCGCGCTGCAGCCGCTTTTTGTATAAGTTCGCTCTCATTCATAGTCATAGCTTTAACTCCTAGCTCTGAGCTGCTAGCTCTTAGAATTATGGACTCTAACTCTTACGGGCCTCCACTTAAGGATGGCATAAATGCCACTCCTTGCTGCCTGCAAACCTTTAGCAGCCCTAAAGGGTTGCACTACGTTTTTACAAACCCTGGACCATGGCCCTAGCCCCTACCTTTATCCGGCTTCTTCTTGCTTTTCCTCGTGAACTTCTTCTTTCGTAATTAGTATTTTCGATATCCTTCTGCCAATAACCTTCTCGACTTTGAAGGTAAGATTTTCAAATCGCACCTGCTCGCCGGGGTTTGGAATCCTTCCAAACAGGCTATAGACAAAACCGCCAATCGTATCGATATCGTTTCGAGACAGGTTTGCGTTCAATATTTCGTTGGCCTCAAATATATTGACCCGTGCGTCCATCCTTATAGTATGCTCATCTATATATTCGACCAAGGTTTCTTCAAGGTCGTATTCGTCAAATATCTCGCCGACAATCTCCTCCAGAAGATCCTCGATGGTGACCAAACCGGCGGTACCACCGTATTCGTCCACAACGATTGCCATATGAAGCCGTTTCTTCTGGAGTTCGCGCAATAGCTCATCGACCTTTTTTAGCTCGGGAACATAATAGGCAGGCCGCATCAGCCTTCTTATCGGGATATCGATATTTCCTTTTCTCATCTGAATGAGAAGATCTTTGGCGTAGATAATACCTACAACATTATCAACCGTCTCCTCATAGACGGGGATTCGTGAATGGCCTTCGCGGATAATTAAAGAGAGCACCTCTTCGAGCGGCGCATCAACATTGACCGCAACCATATCCATGCGGGGCACCATAACTTCGCGAACAATAGTGTCGCCGAACTCGAATATGCTGTGGATCATCTCTCGCTCTTCTTCCTCTATTACGCCCTCCTCTTCTTCAGCGCCGCCCATAGTTATAATCTCTTCTTCTGTAACGACCGGAAGCTCCGTTATGGGCCTGCCACCGAAGAGCCTAATAAATATATTCGACACAGAGATAAATAGAGCGGTCACCGGATTAAGAACCCTATTGAGTGCGCTTGAAAAAGACGCCGTCCGCAAGACTAGAGTCTCCGCATGCCTTGTACCGAAAGTCCTGGGTACGATCTCGCCGAAAATAAGAACGATGAAAAGCATTACTGTTACGGAAACTAGTACGACAAAGCTCGCCAAAAACCTTGATGCAAGGATAGTAGCAAGCGATATCGCCGTAATGTTGGCAACATTATCAACCAGGATGAGCGAGGACATCAGACGGCCTGGATGCTGTAGTATCTGTTCAACTGTTTTGGCTCCTGGAACGTCCTGCTCCGCAAGATAACCTATCCTGATTCGGCTGACCGACCTTATCGCACTTCTGATGGCTGTAAGAAGCGCCGAAATACCGATAGAAATAATTATTAAGGCAATGTATAACCAGTCTGGCAAAATATTCTCCTTTGCTAACCCGCTAAAGGTTATTATTTTTAGTAGTTATCTTAACTACAGATTATAAAACATTTGAAAAATCAGTATAGTTAAAAGAATACCAATCAGGGCTCCCGAGATGATCTCAAGTGCAGAGTGAATTCCAGCATCCATTCTACTGTGAAATACAAGTAGGGCAAGCCCCAATCCAAGTGTTGCGATAAGTGGGGATTGGCTTATGAATGCAATGGCAGTAAACAGTGCTCCGGCAAGAGCACTATGCCCGCTCGGCCATCCGCCCCGTAAAAAACTTCCGCCACCAATCCAGGCTTTAGCGGCAATAACAGTGATCATAACAAGCATTAAAGATATTACTGTCAGGTGGATTGGCGATTGACCAACTCTTTTTAAAAGCATAAGGCTGTACGGGTTGAGTTTCTGAAAGAAGACAAAATATCCAACCAGAACAGCATTTATGCTTGCCAAAAGCACGGCTCCCGCAGCGACATCTTTTGCGATCTGAGCAATCGGGTCATAAGCTGTTGTGACCAAATCTATGGTCGCCTCTATAGCTGTATTTATAAGCTCGGCAACCATGACTAGAATGATAGCAAAAATCAGTGCAACAAAGGCCCACGTGCTTAATTTAAGAAAAAGGGCAAGCCCAAGAGCAAATGCAGCAGCGGCAAAGTGAATCCGCATATTGCGCTGCGTTCGTAGCACATAAATTAATCCGTCAATTGCATAATTAAAGCTTTGAAGAAGCGATCTGCTTTTCATGACTTTCTTTCATTCCTAAAATGTTATTTAGTTATCGCCAGTTGCAAATATTCCTGCAAGAATCTCTCTTTCAAGTTTTTCCATCTGCTCAGCATCTTCCACGTTTTCGTGGTCATAACCGAGCAAATGCAAAATCCCATGAGTAAGAAGAAGTGCCATCTCCTGCTCGAAAGTCTGACCGTAATCGACAGCTTGCTTTGCAGCAACGCTGGGACAAATCACAACGTCGCCTAATAAATGAGGAATACCCGGAGTTTCTTTGGCAAAAATTCCCGATTCAAAAGACAGGACATCGGTTGGATAGTCTTTCCCCCTATAGGCTGCATTTAGTTTGCGAATCTCATCTTCACCAACAAGAGCGATACTTAACTCAACATCTTTAACGCCTTCCCAATCGAGAACAAACCTGGCAATTTTCTTAAGAAACACTTCATCGATGGGCAGATCTTGATTGTTATTTACCAGGATTTCCATGAACGGTCAAACTCCTAGTTTGCGATACAGGCATAGACGGATACTCAATTCTCGTATGGTACAGGCTGCTTAGCACCTGTGTAAAGCTTTTGATTATACTCTCGATATCGCATAGAGTAAGATTACTATCGCTAAGCTGACCGTCATCCAGCTTAGTTTGTACTATCCTCTTGATCAACTGCTCAATTCTGCCAGGTGACGGTTTTGTTATTGTCCTAGCGGCGGCCTCAACCGAGTCTGCAAGCATAACCAAAGCAGCCTCTTTAGTTCGCGGGCGCTGGCCTGAATACCTGAAGTTTTCTTCGTTAACTACTTCTTTTGCTATACTCTCTTTTGCTTTGTGGTAGAAGTAGGCAACCACACTTGTACCATGATGCTCGTTTATTATATCTATGATTTCCTTTGGCAAACGGTGTTTCTTTGCTATCTCCACTCCCTCTTTAACGTGAGATGTGATGATCAAGCAGCTTAAACTCGGGTTTGTGTGGTCGTGTGGATTCTCATTGCCAACCTGGTTCTCAACAAAGAAAAGCGGCCTTTTTATCTTGCCGATATCATGGTAATACGCACCAACTCTGGCAAGAAGCGGGTTCGCCCCTATTTCTTCGGCCGCACTTTCAGCTAGATTGCCGGTCATAATGCTGTGGTTATAAGTTCCCGGCGCCTTCATCATAAGTTCCCTGAGAAGGGGTTGATTTGCATAGGATAGCTCGACGTATTTTATATCTGTTGTAATACCAAATGCCCGCTCAAGGAAAGGTAGTGCCCCAACGGTAAGAACGGCTGTTGATATACCACCGACCAGACCCCACCCTAAATTTTTAAGCACTTCAAACCACCCTGCGCCACTAAGTAGAGTAGTTATAAGGGCAAGAACTGTAGTGGCAAGTGTAACCCAGGCGCCTGCAATAACAAGGTCAGTTCGGTGCCTGATGTTGTTGATCGAGTAGATTGCAAATAACCCTGTAAGTAACCCATAAAGTGTATATTGATAATTCTGTCCGGCGATAAGCCCTGAGTACAGACTTAATGTGAGGGTCATTAACACAGCCATTTCGGTGTTAAAAAGAAGTGCTGTAAGCATCGCAGCCGCACCAACTGGTATTACAAAAAACGAGTAAAACGGCCCTACAAACTTTGCGGTCACAATGGTAGTTATAAATATAATAGCCAGCACAGCTATTAAGCGATCGCTATCATATATCTTGCGCTGGAAGTTGTATAGATACAAGGCAAGCGCCACAAAAGATACTAGTTCAAATAGCAGCAGACCAACCAGTCTCGCAAGATCGACAGTTCTCTTCATTAAACCGAGTTCTTTTAGTATTTTAACCTGCCCGCTGGTAACAATCTCGCCTTCCCGGACAACTATTTCGCCCTTTTGTTTGTTCACGATGACAGGCGTAACCCCGGCCATGACTTCTTTCTTTAGCCTGTCGGTTTGCTTCTCATCATAGAAGAAGTTTGGTCTTAGATACAGCGAGCCTATTTCTGCGATTACTGCATTTTTGTCCTTATCCTGAGTCAGACTGCTTGCACCGCTTCGAAATTCGCTTTTCTTGTTAACTAGATTATCCAATGTTATGCGATCGCGGTAGGCCTGGTCCACCTGGTTTATAATCACTGATTCGAGATAATTCAAGTCGCTATCAGATATCGAGAGGGTGGTATTCAGCACATTTTTATCAACCGTTGTGCCGATCTCTTTGGAGAGCATATCAAGCTTGGCTTCCTGGGTAAGCGCCTGGTTTGACCTCACCTGTCTGGCTAAACCAAAAAAGTTATGAACCGAATCAATGACCTGAGACTCAACCGCCCAATCCCGGTTGTATACCTTTTGCACTTGTGCAGCGGCCTCTTTACGAAGAGTTTCGGTTTTTTCAAAATCAATAAATTCAAGGTCACGGTTAGCCTTAATTGTTTTTGGACTTGGCTTGCCGACCTGAATGCCGGCAAGCCTATCCGGTAAAAAATCAATTGTTAGAGTGGCGAGAACAAGCGTGAAGATAAGTGCGACGAGAAATGACCGACGAAGATTCGTGTTTCTCCAATCAACCTTTTTTAAAAGATATTTAATTTTATCGAGGCCAAAGCCCGCTATCATGGCTACTTCTTTGAACCTCTCTCTTCGTCATACTGCTTATATGCTTCAACAATTCTTTGAACAAGCTTATGACGAACTACATCGCGTGCTGTAAGGTGAACAAATGCTATGCCGTCAATTCCAGATAATATCTTCTCTACAACGAGTAACCCCGAACTCTGCCCTTGCGGCAAATCAATCTGGGTTGCGTCTCCAGTTACAACAACCTTTGAGCCAAAACCAAGCCTAGTCAGAAACATTTTCATCTGCTCGGGCGAGGTATTTTGAGCTTCATCCAAAATAATGAAGGAATCGTTTAAGGTGCGGCCCCTCATATACGCAAGAGGTGCAACCTCTATAATCCCTTTTTCCATTAAGCCTTGGAACTGCTCAGCATCCATCATATCATAAAGTGCATCGTAAAGTGGACGCAAATATGGATCTACTTTTTGGTAGAGGTCCCCAGGTAGAAAACCAAGCTTCTCACCAGCCTCAACGGCCGGTCTCGTAAGAATAATTCTGCCAACCTCTTTGTCCTTTAAAGCCTTCACCGCCATTGCCATCGCCAGGTATGTCTTTCCTGTTCCGGCAGGTCCTATAGCAAAGGTGGCAATGTGTTTGCGTATGGCATCGACATACTGCTTCTGCCCAGCTGTTCGTGGCCCGATTACTTTGCGCCGGTTGGTGATAATCACATCCGAGTAGATGCTTGATGGAGCAACTTTTTCATTTTTATCACGAATTAGCTCAATAGTGTGCTCGACTTTTTGGGGGGTTAGCTGATGCCCACTTGATAATACTGCCAGAAGTTCCTCGAAAACTGTTGCTACGGCTTCTACTTCACCGGCATCGCCTTTGATTTTTATTTCATTCCCTCTTACTAATATTCTCGTATTAAAGTTATCTTCTATTATCTTCAATAGTTGGTCCTGGTAGCCTAATAGTTCAACCATTGGCTGATTACCCGGAACCACAACTTTAGTTTCTATTTTCCCTGCCAATTAGGCTATTTCACTCCTCTTTAACTGTTAGCAACCAGCTGCTAGCGGCCAGTTAGACGCGATATATATCGCATCCGTGCCCGGGAACTTGCTGATGTCTAGACAGTGAGAAAATTATATCACCTTTGGGTCTCCAGGAGCTAGAAATCAGGCATTTGAACAGAAAACTGCGTTCATCCTAACCTTTTAATAGCTCCGAAACAATCTCATTGACCCTTTTACCATCAGCTCTGCCTCTAACCTCGGGCATTAGCTTGCTCATAACTCTGCCCATCTCTTTTATAGACGTAGCCCCCGTATCTTTAATGGCCCTCTTTGCAAGCTCCCGGATTTCATCGTCGGTGAGCTGTTTCGGCAGATAGCTGGCAAGGATTTTGGCTTCGCTCTCCTCTTTCTCCGCCAAATCCTCACGATTTCCCTTCCTATACTGCTCAACAGCTTCTCTTCTGCGCTTGATCTGCTTTTGGATTATCTCAACGATTTCCTCGTCTGTAAGCTGGCTCTTTTTTGTTATTTCGGCATTTTTGATCTCGGCATTGAGGAAACGGATCGTTGAAACCCTAATCTTCTGACTAACATCAGAAGGCGCAGCACGCATTGCTGATTTTAAATCCTCGCTTAAACGGTCTTTAAGTGACAAAATTTGCCTCCTTTTGTAGGTCAGGGGATCGGGTCGGGACCCAGGATCCTGGTCTCTGCACCCTGCTTTTTATCCTGGTGGCCAGCCCAGCTTCCTCCCACCTAAGAGGTGGATGTGGATATGATAGACTTCCTGCCCGGAATCAGGTCCGTTATTTATAACAACCCTATAGCCGCTTTCTGCGATTCCCTCCTGTTTAGCGATTTTACTGGCCGCAAACAGCAACTTGCCGAGCAACTCTTCATCCTTTTCGGTGGCATCTGCAAGCATTGCGATATGCTTTTTAGGGATAATTAAGATATGGGTAGGAGCCTGCGGTCTGATATCGCGAAAAGCAAGTATATCTTCGTCCTCGTAAACCTTATCGACTGGAATTTCCCCAGCAACCATTTTACAAAAAAGGTCTTCTGCCATTTACTCCCTCCTTGTTGTAGATCAAAAATCAACGATATCTGATAGCCTATACAATTCTACCATAGAGGATTGCGTTTTCCTGCTCATCTATATTAACATTAACTAACCTTCCGATAGCATCTTGCGTACCGCCTTCTATATGAACCCTGATATAGTTATCGCTTATACCTGAAAGATACTTGCCATGCGCGCGCTCCACCAATACACTCAAGTTTTTCCCAACGTAGTTTGAGGCAAACTTTGACGACAGTTTTCTGCTTATATCAATCAGCTGAGCTGATCGGCTGTCTTTAACAGAGCTTGCAACCTGGTTGTTATAGGTTGCAGCAGGCGTTCCTGCTCTCGGAGAAAACTTAAACACATGAAGTTTGCTAAACCCGACTCGCTCAACTAGCTCTGCGGTATCGTTAAAATCATTATCGGTCTCTCCAGGGAAACCGACAATGACGTCAGTTGTAATTGCAAGACCATCGATTTTCTGCTTAAGTTCATCAGTGCGCTCAACAAACTCAGACTGCGTGTAACGTCTATTCATTTTAGCAAGTATGCTATCGCTTCCGCTCTGAAGCGGGATATGAAGATGGTTGCATACTTTGCCTGATGTGGATATCAGCTCGACAATATCAGGTGTTATTTCGTTTAGCTCGATAGAGCTCAGACGAATTCTGCCCAGGCCACGTATATCGATAAGCCTTCTTAAAAGGCTGCCCAAGCTGTTACCTGTTCCGTTACCATACAGCCCAAGATGAATGCCGGTCAAAACTATCTCTTGCGTGCCGGTAGCTACAAGACGCGATACCTCATCGACTATCTCGCTTTGCGGGCGACTCCAAAGGTTGCCACGGACATAGGGAACTATGCAATAGCTGCAAAACTGGTTGCAGCCATCCTGTATCTTAACCAGCGCACGAGTATGTAAAGGCATAACAATCTTATCCCCGCTTACCTTGCTGGATGCTTCCATGCCGAGCTTTTCAGCAAGTACCCTCGGGAGCTCACGCTTCTGGTCATTTCCCACGATCAAGTCGATCCCCTCAATTTGAGCTATCTCATCGCGATCAGAATCAGCATAACAGCCGGTAACCACAACAAGGGATTCTGGATTGTTTTTTAAGGCGCGCCTTATAAGCTGCCTGGACTTGTGATTTGCAACCGCCGTGACCGTGCAGCTATTGATGATATACACGTCTGCTGAGGATGAAAAATCAACCTGATCCCAGCCCATTCTCTTAAGATCGGCAACTATTCGCTCTCCTTCATATTGATTGACTTTGCAGCCAAGTGTATGTATGGAAAAGCTTACTCTGCTATGCACAACATAAAACCCCAATTTTTTATTTTAATAACCGCGGTTTAAGCCGACTTAACAGCAACGCGAAGAAGCCAGAAGTCGGGAGCTAGAATTCCAAAGATTTTAATTCTTAGCTTTTGACCTTTGGCTTCCTACTATATTTTGACTTGTTTTTAGCCTTTCGACAATAACAACGGAATTATAAGTTAACCATCAAACAACCGGTAGATGAAATTAGATGAAACCAGATGAAATAAGTGTGCTAGCATTTTAAACCGCTTATCTTATAAGTAACCTTCGGAAAGCAATTGCTACAGCCTGCGCCCTATCCCTTGCTTTGAGTTTCTTGAGAATTTGCTTAACATGAGTATTGATGGTCTCGATGCTTAGTCCAAGCTGGGATGCAATCTCTTTGTTTGAAAACCCTTCGGCCATGAACTCAAGTATCTGCTGCTGCCTGGGAGGCAGGCTAACCAAATTGCCATCCGTCGTCACTCTCATTTTGAATATCTCCTTAGCCAGCTTAGGTTGCACGTAAACTTCATTTGCAATGGCGCTCTTAACTGCCGCAACCAGTTCGTCCTTGTTCACACTGTTTAGAATAAAGCCGCAGGCTCCTTTGGATATTGCCTCTTCAAAATACTTGCCGTTGTCAAGGTTTGAGATAAACAAAAATCTAATAGACGGATTTATATCAATATAGGATTTAATCCTATCAAAGCCACAAAAATCGGAAAGCTGAAGATCGATGATAATAATATCGGGGGAAACCTTCTCTATCTTTGCGTCCACTTCGGCACATGTAGTCGCAGTATCAATAACCGTTACGTCACCGACATCGCTTAACATTGCCTTAATACCTTCCTGCATAAGAGGATAAGGGCTCGCTATGATTAAACTAGTGCTCATATTGTCCTCCATCTTGGCATCCCTTCCCCCGCCACCGTCTGTCTTCACCGTTCCAGGTAAGACCGCTTTGCGGACTCTATTGATATGGATAGATTGTGGCTCGAGCCTGAGCCTAACAGATTATGGTTATGAGCTCCAAATAGTAGTGGTTCTGCAAGAACATAAAATAGGTCGATACTTATAGGTAAATTTTTAGTATTACTCCACTACTTACAGTTTATTCTATTTACCTATATATCGGTTATACCTATATATAGGTATAATTATAACCCAAATTAGGGAATTCCTATAGGTTTTCTGGGAATTTGTGGCTTACCGTGATTCTTTTGCTATCGTCATGCCGCCTTGCGCTTCTTGCTCTCTATTAATCCCTTTAGATCTATAAAAGCATCGCCTAATCCTTCGGACATAGTAAGCACGCAATGAATCGTTTGCGCGAGGTCAGCTAACTTCAACCTGGACTGCATTGCGACCACCCCTTCTTCGAGTATTTCATCTGCATGATGACCAATTATATGGATGCCGAGCACCTCTTCACTGTCTACATCTGCAATAATTTTTGCGAAACCCAAGCGGTCTCCAGATGTAAGGGCCCGGCCAAGACCTGCAAACGGCATTTTATGCGCTACGTAGTTGAAGCCATTTTGCCTTGCCTCTTCCTCGGTTATGCCCACGCTTGCGATTGGAGGGTTACTCCAAGTAACCCGTGGTATGACGCGAAAGCTGACCTCTTCGCTGTTTCCGGCAAGGGCGTTTTTAACTGCAAGGTCGCCTTCATATGCTGCGGCCTGAGCTAATTGAAAGCCAGGGATAACATCGCCTGCCGCATATATATTATCAACGCTTGTCTGCAAGTACTTGTTGACTTCGATCCCTTTCTTGCCGGTTTTTACACCAATTCCTTCCAGGTTAAGATTATCTATCAAGGGGCGCCGGCCTGTTGCAATAAATATCTCGTTTGCCTTTAATGTAGCCTTGCCATCCGGTGTTTGGATCACCAGAGCCTTGGCGTGATTATCCTTAAAAGCCTTCTTTACTTGAGAGCTCGCATAGATGTTAACACCCCTGCTTGTCATGTAATTATGGATAGCTTCTGATATCTCCGGATCTTCCTTAGGGGCTATTCTACCTGCAGCTTCCACGATTGTTACCTGAGAATCAAAAGATTCGTAGACCGTGCTAAACTCTAGACCCACGGCTGAGCCCCCAACCATAATAAACGATTCGGGCAGGTCTCGCATATCGATTGCTTGCTCGCTTGTTATGTATCCCACCTCATCTAAGCCCTCTATAGGTGGCACGAAAGGTGTGGATCCGGTTGCGATAATGGCTTTATTAAACGAGATGGTCCTTCCATTAACATCAACTTCGTGTGTTGACTTAAAACTAGCCGTACCATAGATAATATCGATTCCTTGTATCTCGAAGAATCTTCGCATCTCTGGCCCAGTTATCTGAGAGACAACCCAGTTCTTTCGGTCGATAACCTTTCCAAAATCAAAGCCAATGCCGTCAGCTGATAAGCCGAACTCAGCAGCCCTTTTTAGTGAACGGAAAGCTGCTGCTGAGGCCAGCAAAGCCTTGCTGGGAGCACAACCCGTATTAGGTCAGGTTCCGCCAAGCTTTGCTTTCTCGACCATCGCAACTCTTGCACCCAGCTCTATTCCACCCACAGCTGCAGCTGCTCCTGCGCTACCTGAGCCGATAACAAGCAGGTCGTAATGCATAACAGGCCTCCTTTAAATGTTTTAAATGTATAACCTATCAGGAGCTAATTCAGGCCCTATACTTGATATGAAAGCTTCTAATTTTTAACTTGAATTTCCTAAGCGGCCCAACCTATCTCTTTTGCTATCTTTAGGTAGCGCTCAGGATCCTGATCAAACATATTCTTATGCTCTAGGCTGTCAAAATAATAAGTTCTGCCTTGGTACTCACTAGTCAAATTTTCCTGTTTAGCTCTTGCCTCATCTACTGTGGTGTCCATGCCCATTGAGGCACATACAATACATTTAGCCATCTATCCTCACCTACACCTATTTTTTAATACAACATTAAGCTGCTTTTTGCATCGACTGCTTGATATAGGCTGCTATCTGATTAGCTTCATTTTTGAATTGCTCCATATCCGGGTTATTACCCTCAAGAAACGCCGACCAGCCGGCAACATATTTTGCAATCCGGTAAGCCTCATCTACCTGGGTATCCGTGGCACCTGACGCCATCGCCATCTGAGCGTGCCAATATGCCATATGCGGACAGCTTGCAGCTGAAGCGACAGATACACCCATCAAATGCTTCTCCATCGGAGATAAGTTGCTTGGCTGAAGCTCCATCACTTTGAAGATCTCCCAATCATGCTCAAGAGTTGAATCGGGAATTGTTAGCATCCAGCTGGGTATGCGGCCAAGCATAGATTCCATCTCATCAAATATTTCTTTCCTGCTTCTCATAGCGACCTCCAATAATCAAATACCTTACAAATGCGTTTCTACCCGTAAACGTACTCAAAAACTTTTTCGTGGCAAACTGGTCTGCCGATGTTTGCACAAATATTTCATTGAGCCCGATTTCAATAACCGGCAGAGAGCCTTTGCAGTTTAAAGCCAGATACGGCGTGGAAAGATTTAAAGCAATTCCTGCTTCTGGGAGAACAAGAATGAAAGTCACCATCAATGAAGGCACTTTGTTTATTATTTCAAACGAACTGGGCGACATCTTGCCCGGTAAAGAAGATGGTCTATACAACCAGGATACCCGTTTCCTAAACCGGTACGAAATATTTATAAACGGCGTTAAGCCAACCGTGTTAACTGGGCGACAGGTTGATTATTACTCAGCAGTTCATTACCTGACAAATCCAGAACTTGATGGCATGCGCCCGAATTCAATAACGATAGCAAGGAAACGCATAATCGGAGATGCCCTTCACGAAGACCTTGAGATAGCAAACCATAGCTTAGAACCAATCGATATCAAGCTTCATTTTGAGTTTGATGCCGATTTCGCAGATATCTTCGATGTTAAAGCTAGCCGCCACCCTGCTGAGATATCGCCTGAATTTATTACAAATAGGAAGGCTAGAAGCCTCTCTTTCAGGCATGAATCCAAAGCCCTCTATAGAGAAACTAAGATAGTTTTTAGCCAAACACCTGAGCTTGGCGAGAAGGCAGCCGGCTTTGATATAAAACTTGAGCCGGACCAGCGATGGCGAATCTGTATTGACTTCTCTATGCTTGCAAGCCGGAAAGCAGTAGTATCAAGCTACAGATGTGAGCCGTTTAGCATGGTGCGCAAACGGCCTGAGAGCGAGGTTGAATGGGTTAGAAAAGCCCCTAAGCTATTTACGGATTATGACACTTTAGAGCACGCTTATGCACAAAGTCTAACAGACATGGTAGCGCTCCGACTAAAGAAGCCAAAGTTTGAAGATCTAGGAATAATTCCAGCAGCGGGAATCCCATGGTTTGTAACGTGCTTTGGAAGAGATAGCTTAATAACAGCGTACCAGACACTGCCTTATCTGCCGGATATGGCATACGGCGTTCTAAGAAACTCAGCCAGATATCAAGGCCGCAAAGTAGACATACGCACCGAGGAGGAGCCCGGCAAGATATTTCATGAGATCCGATGGGGCGGATTTCCATCAACCTTTCCAGCAATTGGCGAGGCCCCTTACAAAATTTACTACGGAACGGTCGATGCAACCCCGCTTTTCATCATCCTCCTCTACGAGTTATACAGCTGGACTGGAGATAAAGCATTAATAGGCAGCCTCAAAGGTAATCTTGTAAAAGCCCTCGAATAGATCGATAAATATGGAGATAAAGACAATGATGGATATGTCGAGTACAGAAAAATGAGTGAGCATGGCCTTGAAAATCAGGGGTGGAAGGACTCGTGGGATTCGGTAAGATTTGCCGACGGCCGTTTTGCTAAAGCCCCTATTGCTCTGTGTGAGGTTCAAGGTTATGTATACATGGCAAAACTGGGTGCTGCAGAGCTCTTAGATGTTCTAGGAGATAGTGGAAGAGCTGGCCAGCTAAGAAAAGAGGTCACCGAGCTAAAAGAAAGGTTTAACCGAGACTTCTGGATGGAAGATAAAGGCTTCTTTGCTGAGGTACTCGATAAAGATAAGAAGCAAGTTGACTCAATAACATCCAACGCGGGACAACTCCTTTGGTCCGGCATTGTTGATAAAGAAAAGGCCGGTATTTTGAGGGAGAAATTACTCTCTCCCGACATGTTTTCTGGTTGGGGCATACGCACGATGAGCTCACAGATGGCTGCCTATAATCCGCTGAGTTACCACAACGGAACCATCTGGCCTCACGATAACTTAATTATCGCAAACGGGCTGATGCGCTATGGTTTTTACGAGGAATCTTTGCTGATTATCGATTCTATCTTAGATGCCGGTCAATACTTTGCATATCAAAGACTTCCTGAGCTTTTTGCAGGCTATGATCGCAGGTCATCTGTCGTACCAATTGATTACCCGGCAAGCAACAGCCCGCAGTCCTGGGCGTCCGGAGTATCGTTTCTGATGCTATCCACAATTCTCGGCATGCGGGTGCAGGCGGACAAGAAACTTCTTATCCTTAAACCGAGATTCCCTGCAGACATATATCGAATACATCTCGCCGGCTTAAGGGTTGGCGATAGTTATATCAGCTTTGAGGTTCTCAAAGAGGGGGGGTAGAAACGAGCTATATATAACCGAGAATCCGGGCTCTTTTAAGATCAAACTTGAGAGGTGGCCAGATGAGTATGAGAGCGACTGCCGTAAAACCAGGACAGAAGGATAGCGCGAGCTTGTCAGATGTGCCAACTCCCGAGCCAGGCCCAGGTGAGATCCGGGTTAAAGTCATCGAAGTTGGAGTTGACGGAACGGATATCGATATAAACGAGGGACTCTATGGCCAGGCACCTCCGGGCGAGGAACGGCTAATCATCAGTCATGAGGCTGTCGGGGTTATCGATAAAATTGGTTTGCATGTAAGCGGTTTTTTTAAGGAGGAGCTTGTTGTGCCAACCGTCCGCCGGGGCTGCCCTGAGCAATGCCCAAGCTGTAGCCAGTTAGAGCCCGATATGTGCCTCACCAATAACTACGAAGAGAGGGGCATTTTAAAATTACAGGGATTCATGGCTGATTACTTTGTCGAGAAACCTGATAACCTGCTTAAAGTTCCCCCTCACTTGCGCGCTATAGGGATATTGGTTGAACCCTTAAGCATCTGCGAAAAAGGAATTCGTGAGATATTTAAGCTGCAGCAGCGCTTAAGATGGTCTCCTGAGATGGCCCTCGTTCTTGGCGCAGGAAGCATCGGCCTTCTCTTTACCTTTCTTCTTCTACAACGGTGACAGGCACCGGGCAATCTCTCTACCAGGTACTTTACCTTGCTATTGGCTTAAAAGTGTGCGATTGTAAAATATTTAATAGCCTGGAAATTCACAATCGCACACTTTATTATTAAGCATTCTCTGTTTATACTGGTCAGCAATTTGAAAGGTGACAGGCACCGCTAAAAAATATTTTGGATAGCTGCAATTGCGCTTTCTTTGTCAGGCGTACCTGTGAAAACAACCTTTCCGTCAATAATAGTCACGGGAACGCCGGTTATTCCGTACTCTTTAGCTAATTGCTGACCTTTTTCTGATGCTATATCATAAACCTCATAATTAAAGTCATATTCCTTCTTTAAACTATCCCATAGCTCCTTTGCGCCAGGACATACGGGACACCAATCGGCTATGAGAAGCACCACAGACTTCATTTACATGGCCTCCTTGAATGCTTCTAAAACCATTTTCTTGTTAGGCCAGCCTAAAAGCCCTTCACTTGTTTGGTACACACGACACTTTAGAGCGTAATCAGTCGCCGTACGCGCATTCCTATCAACATCAAGGCCGTTTATCCTAATTGTAGGCGATCCTAAAAACTTTCTCTCAACCGCCTCTTCTTGACTTTGAACATCGATCTTTTCAATCGGCTCATCTATACCAAGCTCTTTCATGACCTCGGCTAAAACTTCTTCAGCATTCTTAAATGTAGGACAACCTGAAAAGTAAAGTAATTCGATTTTCATTTTATCCTCCTCTGTTAACCGATATGTCTGCTACTTAGATTGGCTTACATCCTGGTGCACGAGCTAATATGGCTGGCATTATCTGTAACCACCGAGCGGCTAAGTTCCATAATCGTGCGGATTCGCTCATCAGTTATTTTGTAATAGACGTATTTTCCTTCCTGCTGCGAGCTAACGTAGCCACACCACTTAAGGCAGGCAAGTTGATTGGAGACGAGGCTTTGCGATACACCAAGTGTTTCCACCAACTCACTTACGTTTTTTGAGCCGCCAAGCAGCACCTCAACGATTCTATATCGCGTTGGATTAGCTAGCCCCTGAAAGAATTTCGCATAGAGCGTTGATTGAAGCTCTTGCGCACTCTTTTCTACCATTTTAGTCATTGTGCCACCTTGTATTAACGTATTTTAATATGTTGATTCTTATTATATAAGAATCTGCCCTGTTTTCAAGAACATGTTTTAAGAGTCCATAGGCTTACCCGCAGCACGCTTCAAAATGCCCCTTATCATGTGAGACAGCAGCACCAGCGACCGCTTCAGAAAACGTGGGGTGGATGTAGATGGTGTCAGCGATATCATCTATCGTAAGATTACCTTTCATGGCAATAGCAACCTCTAAAATAAGCTCTGCCGCACTGTGGCCGATTATGTGTCCTCCGATTATTTGACCGTTGCTGTTGTCCACGATGAGCTTTGCAAAGCCTTCGGTTTCACCGTTTACAATGGCTGCCCCAATAGTAGCAAAATCAAGCTAGGTGCAAAGTGGTGCAAAGTGTGCAAATTGAGACATCGTTCACGTTCGCAAAATTCTCATTGGTGATATAAACTTAATCCATAACCGTAGCCCACTCAATCCCCAGACAGGATTCAAACTTAAGGCCTTAAAGGTTAGTAATAGCTTATTTTCCCCGAATCTGGGGCCTTCGAACTTTGTCTTTTTAACCTTCTCAAATCGTATACGATAAGTGCAATTGCAACCGGACCGGCAGTCTCAACTCGAAGGATAGACTCGCCAAGTGTTACGATTTTTGCGCCGATCTCTTTAAGGCTTAAAACCTCAGAGTCGGCAAGCCCACCCTCAGGGCCGATAACAAGAGCAACTCTTTTTGCACTCACATCCAGTACTTCGTAGGGAAATTGGGCTCGCTCCTCTTCCCAGAAAACGATAACCTCGTCAAAGCCCTCAAGTTGAACTAACGCATCGCTAAAAGAAAGTACCGGGCTTACTTTTGGAATAAGAGTGCGGTGGGACTGCTTTGCGGCCTCAGTAGCTATCTTTTGCCACCGCTCGACTTTTCTTGCGGCTTTCTCGGGCTCTACCTTAACGACCACGCGCTCAGTTAACATAGGAAATATTCCGGTAACACCAATCTCAACCGATTTGCGAACGATATCGTCCATCTTTGTGCCTTTGGGTAGAGCTTGAAATAGGAATACCTCGGGAAGGCCCTCTTCTGGACGGTAACTCTTGATGACTTTGCCCGTTACCTTCTCGTCTGAGATGTTTACAATCTCAACATCCGAAACGACTCCTTCTGGATCCACAACTTCGATGACTTCCCCAGCGCGCAGCCGCAAGACATCTCGGATGTGTCTTGCATCAGAGCCGGTTATATCAACCGCGTATTTAACTGCCCTATCCACAAAAAAGCGGGGCTTAGCCAAGCTCACTCACCACGTTAGTCCACTCACCTATATCAAGAATTTTTTTAACTATAAAGCCATTATCTTTAAGAGCTTCAAGAATTCCGCCTTTTTGCTCAACCGTTATACCGGAGGCAATAAAAATCTTAAGCCCTTTGAGCCTGCGCACTATATCAGGCAAGAAATTAATTATCATTGAAGCAGTTAGATTAGCAACAAGAAGGTCAACCTGTGTGAGTTCAAGGTCTGAAAAGTCCTTGACTATGAAATCAATTTTATCAGCTACTCCGTTTTCGGCTGCATTTTCTTTTGCGACTTCTATGGCCTGCGGGTCATTATCGATTGCAACAACTTTTTTTGCCCCAAGTTTTGCGGCCGCTATCGCAAGTATCCCTGAGCCAGTACCTAGATCAAGCACCGTGTCGGTTCCACGCACAAATTCCTGCAAAAATATAAGGCACCCTTCAGTCGTCGGGTGCGAGCCAGTCCCGAAGGCAAGCCCCGGGTCAAGCTGGATTACTATCTCGTTTGGGAAAGACTCGACTTCCTGCCAGGATGGCCTTATCAAGAACCTGCCGATTCGCACCGGCTTGAAGGATTTTTTGTAATTCTCGGCCCAATCTTCATCAGAAATTGTACTAATGCTAATCGTAGCCGGATCGGTCTTTAGCCCTTCGAGGTCGATCTTTTCCAATGCAGCTTTTAAAGTTATCTGGATATCCTCAACAGGATAAGATTCTGGCACGTAGGCGGTAAGGGTCACAGCATCATCTTTGTTATCGATCTGGATACCGGATGGACTTAAGTTTAGCATCGCCGAAGATAGAGCCTCAGCCGCTTCTAAAGATACGGTAACTTCCACCTTCAGCCAATCCATGCAATCCTCCGGGTTAGTTCATGGCTTATGAATTTGAGGGCAAGAGGCACGAATTCTGCTATTCCCCAATCCCTCTCATCAAGGATGGGGAACCTCCGATTCACTGATTTATCCATTTATCCACTCACCAGTTTTACTTTTGGCCAAAAGCATCCTTTATGCGGCTGAAAATACCGCCGTGTGATGTTTCGTGGATTTCCTCACCCGACTCCCGGGCAAATTCAATTAAAAGTTCCTTTTGTCTTTCGGTTAACTTGCGCGGGGTCTCTATTACAACCTGAACTATAATATCACCACGGGAACTACCGCGAAGCGAAGGAACGCCCTTTCCTTTTAGCCTAAAAGTTGTTCCCGTCTGTGTTCCCGGTGCAACTGTTATTGTTTCAAAACCCTCAAGCGTTGGTACCTGCAATTCCGAACCGATTGCGGCCTGGGTAAATGTTATCGGTAGCTGACAGAAAAGATCGACTCCCCGGCGCTCGAAGACAGAATGCGGCTTAACATGAAGCGTGACGTACAGGTCTCCGGGTCTTCCACCGCGCAGGCCGGCCTCACCCTTGCCTGTTAGCTTAAGCGTAACGCCGTTATCCACCCCGGCTGGAATATCGACTTTTATCTTCTCGTGCACAGGTTTTCGGCCCTGGCCGTTACAATCTTTGCATGGTGTTGTAATCACCCGACCAGTGCCCTGACATTTAGGGCAGGTCGACGTCCTGATAAATGTACCGAAAACAGTGCGCTGCTCACTTCTGACCTCTCCCGCGCCCCTGCAAGTAGGACAGGTCGCCGGACTCGTGCCGGGCTCCAGGCCTGTACCACCGCAAGTACTGCAGCCTACCAAGCGGGCGATCTCAACTTCTTTCTCTGCGCCAAAGACAGCTTCTTCAAAGTCTACCGTTAGCTCAAGGCTTAAATCGGAGCCACGCTGGGCGGTACTTTTCGCTCGCCCACCCTGCTGCTGCCAATTGCCAAAAAACATGTCAAATATATCGCCAAAAGCGCTCTCGAAGCCGCCACCGAAGCCAGAAAAATCCTCAAAGCCGCCACCAAACGCCGGACCCTTAGCCGAACCAAACGTATCATAGTTGCGGCGTTTATCCGGGTCGCTTAAGACCTCGTAAGCCTCGTTGATTTCCTTAAATTTTGCCTCAGCTTTGGGATCGTCCTTATTAACATCAGGGTGATACTTCCGGGCAAGCCTTCGAAACGCTTTCTTGATCTCGTCTTGCGTTGCGCCTTTTGAAACACCCAATATCTCGTAATAGTCTTTGGCCATCTTTACCTCAACATAAACCTATGTTAATTAATATTTCTTGCTCAATATTTTTTATCGCCCAAGCGAGAATTATAGCTTAAGCGATTGCGATAGTACAATATGAATTTATTCACAGTTCATGGCCCAGCGCTCAGCAAGTAAGGGCAAGGGAAGAGGGCAAACGCTTTTGATATTGTTATTTAGACTCTTCGACTCTGCCCCTTGCTGCCTGTTAGCAGCCCTAAAGGGCTGCACTACATTTTTTATAAACCCCGGACCCTAGTCCCTGGACCCTGGACTATGACCTCAAATCGTTCAAAGCCTTGGTCAGATTCCCAGCAATGAACTCGACAGCCGAGATGGCCCGCGCATAATTCATGCGGGTTGGGCCGATTATGCCCAGTGTTCCAAAAGCCTCATCATCTACATGATAAGTGCTTGCAATTACACTGCAATCTTTAATCTGCTGATCAGCATTCTCAGACCCGATCCGAACAAACACCTTATCACTCCTATATGAATCCTCCAACCACTGAAGGAGACGGTAACCGTGCTCGAGCGAGCTTAAAAGGGATTGTACTTTACGGAAATCTTCAAACTCTGGCTGGCCGAGAATGCTTGTTGTACCGCCTAGAAAAACACGCTCTTTGTCCTCGCTCTGCATCACGTCTACTATCTCGTCTATTAGCTGGTGGATAAAGCCTGCAGATTTATAGTCGGACAAGTCAATAGCGTCTTTAACGGTTGATATCTCGGAAGGTTGAAGCCCCTGAAGCCTCTCGTTTAGCAGGTGCTCAACACCTGAAACATCAACACCGTGGGTCTCAACGCTGATCGTACGCTTTAAAACCTGTCCTTTATCGGTTATTAGAACCATTAGCATATGTTTTGGCGATAGTGAAACTAGATCGATGTGCTTAAGGCGACTGCTCTTAAATGTGGGAGCCATGACAACCGCTATGTAGTTTGTAAGCTTTGAGAGGATACTGGTCGTCTCCCGTAGAAGCTCTTCCATCTCCTTGTTTAAGGCAGAGTAGAGTTTAACTATCGCCTTTTCCTCTTTAAGAGTAAGCCCAGGCTTATCAGCCGTGCTGTCAACATAAAAACGGTAAGCAATATCGGTTGGGATGCGCCCTGCGGAAGTATGGGGCTGATGCAAATACCCTAAATCCTCTAATACGGCAAGCTCGTTTCTAACCGTAGCTGAGCTTACACCAAGCTGATATTTTTCAACAAGCCTGTGAGAGCTCACCGGTTCGGCGGTCAGAATATATTCCTGTACTGCTACAAATAATATTGCTTTCTTTCTAGCATCAAGCATTTTACCGCTCCTTTTAGCACTCTCGCAGGGAGAGTGCTAAATTAAATTTATCACCTGTTATGCTTGAATGTCAAGGACACGTGGATGGGTGTCTACCCAGTCTAGCTGCGATTTTATCTTTTTAATACTGTATTTTAACCAACACCAGGCCTTTGGCAGGGGCGGTTTTGCCTGCCCTAGTTCTATCTCTTGCCTCAATTATCGATGGGATATCAGACGGAGATATTGCTCCTAGACCTACATCGATAGCAGTACCAGCAATTATGCGAACCATGTTATGGAGAAAAGCGTGGGCGCGCACCTTAATAGTGATGAGCCCTTCCAGCGGCTCTCCCGCCCATACTATATCAGACGACCTTTTGCAGGATACCTCTAGCACGGTTCTAACAGGATTTTTAATCGTCGCCGCACTTTCGGTAGCACAAAACGAAGTAAAGTCGTGCCTTCCCTTTAGGTAACTTACCGCCTCATCCATGGCCTCAACATCCAGCGGCCGAGCCTCGTGGTGGACAAACCTGTTTGCAAAAACCGAGCGGTAAAAGCGGTTCAGGATATAGTAATGATACTCACGCCACTTAGGGTCCCGGCGCGCATCGAAATCCGGCGAGACCTCCTCGGCATCCTTTGCGGCGATATCTTCCGGCAGTAGCGCGTTAAGCGAGTAAGGAATCCTGTGGATCGGCATACCGGAAGACGTGAAGAAATTTATCACCTGCCCAAAAGCATGAACTCCTGCATCAGTTCTACCTGCAGCGTTAACCTCAATTACCTCACCCAGCAGAGTACTAAGTGCGGCCTCGACCTCTGCCTGCAATGTGCGCACGTCTTGCTTCTCTTGCTTCTGCCAACCACTATAGTTGGTGCCGTCGTATTCGAGCACAAGCTTGATATTTCGTGTAGGTTTATCTTTCATCTGTCCTCTTAAACATTATTAATTATTAGGTCTTGATGTGCCAATGTTCTAAGACGCCAAAGTTAAGAAATAAAAAGGTGTCGCCGCTTTGCCACGTCTGGAAGTCCAGGTTTTATACGATCGGTAGTCTGCCAATATATATCAAAACAGCAAACAACACATTCACTACTATAAACCCAATCCAGTCACCGTTTTTCATCTTAAGCTCACGCATGCGAGTCCTTCCCTCACCTCCACGGTAGGCGCGGGCCTCCATAGCCTCGGCTAGCTCATCCGCCCGCCTAAATACGCTTACGAAAAGCGGAATAAGGATAGGGATGAAGCTTCTAAACTTTGCTATCGGGTTTTTTGAGTTAAATCTTGCTCCCCTTGATGCTTGAGCCTTGATTATCTTATCGGCCTCAACGGAGAGTATCGGTATAAAGCGCAGGGCAATCGTCATCATCATGGCAAGCTCGTGTGACGGCGCCCCTAATCGTTTTAAAGGTGTGAGCAGATACTCTATAGCATCAGTTAGCTCAACTGGTGTTGAAGTAAGCGTCAGAAACGATGCGCCAACGATTAGAAGAACCAGTCGTATATCGATAAATATCCCATCTCTTAAACCCGGAATACTAATATTTACCGGCCCGACAGCCACCCACGGACCACCACCGACCCACAGCTGGATGAGTAGGGTAAGCACGAGAATGTAAAATAGAGGCTTGACCCCTTTTAGGGCGAGGCCAACAGGAAGCCTGCTTATATAGACAAACACGCCGATAAGAATGGTCATAACCACAAGACCAGTGAAATTTTTAATGAAGAAAATTGCGACTGCGTAAAAGAGGATAAGCAGCAGCTTAACCCTCGGATCAGTTCGGTGAACGGGTGAATCTATAGGATAATACTGCCCGGTGATAAACCCAGCACCTACAGACATTGTCTCTCCTTAACCGCAGCAAGTATTGTACTGACAACACCTTTCAGGCTTAAAGAATCAACCGATATATTAAAGCCGCACTCCTTTAGCTTTAAAAGCACCTCTACTGGCTTCGGCAAATCTAGCCCTATACCCTTTATTGTATCCAGCTCGGAGAATACCACCTTTGGACAGCCATCTAGTACTACTCTACCGCCGTTTACAACGACAATGCGCCCGACATGCTCTGCGATCTCATCCATATCGTGGGCAGCGATTATTATCGTCATTCCTGCTTTGTTTAGCTCATCAAGAATGCGCATAATCTTTGCCTTCCCACGGACATCCAATCCGCTTACCGGTTCATCTAAAACAAGTACGCGGGGTCTCATGGCAAGTACACCGGCAATAGCTACAAGCCGCTTTTCGCCACCGCTTAAGCTAAACGGAGGCCTGTCGGCAAATTTGTTAAAGTCTAGTCCTACGCTCTCGATGGCCTCTTTTGCCCGTACGCGCGCTTCTTTGTCCGAAAGGCCCAGGTTGCGAGGCCCAAAAGACACATCATCTACAACCGTGTCGGCAAAAAGCTGGCTTTCGGGAAACTGAAATACCAACCCGACCTCTTCCCGCACAAGGCGTGGATGTACGTCTTTGCCTATCTCTTTCCCCTCAAACAACACCCGCCCCTGTGTAGGAGTTAGAAGCCCATTCAAGTGCTGTATAAGGGTGGATTTTCCCGAGCCGGTCGGCCCAATAAGACCGATAAAATCACCTTCGCCAATTTTTAAGTCGACATCTTTAAGTGCGACTTGCTCAAGGGATGTACCGGGCAAGTACGTGAAGCTGACATTGACCAACTCAATCAGCATAATGCACTCACCAGCTCACCTACCGTCAAGATGCCGGTTGGCAAACTCAGACCCGCCGAGACAAGCTCATCTGCAATAAGTTTTGCTTTTGGGACGCCAATGCCGAGTGCGGCAAGCTCCGATGAGTCGACAAAGACCTCCTTCGGCACACCGGTTTTTATTATGGCCCCGTCTGAAAGTACAACAATTCTATCTGCTTGAACTGCTTCATCAGGAGAGTGTGTGATGTTTATTACCGTAGTGCCGTGCTCCTTGTTAAGCGCTTTAAGAGTTACCAAAGTATCAGCTCTTCCCTTTGGATCAAGCATGGAAGTGGCTTCATCAATTACCAGGTATTTTGGATACATGGCTAAGGCTCCTGCTATAGCAATTTTTTGTTTCTGGCCGCCAGAGAGCAAATGGGGCTCATGCTTTGCGTAAGCCCGCATACCTACGATTTCAAGCGCTTCATCAATGCGTTTACGTATCTCTTTTGGGCCTAGCCCTAAGTTCTCAGGACCAAATGCGACATCTTCCTCAACGCTAGTTGCAATGATCTGGTTGTCCAGATTTTGAAAGACCATACCTACTCTCTGGCGTATCTGCCAGAGAGAGGATGTGTCGCGCGTTGATAATCCGTCTACTAACACTTCCCCTTTTTTTGGAATCAAGAGACCGTTTATATGTTTTGCAAGCGTGGATTTCCCGGAGCCGTTTGGCCCAAGGATAGCGATGAACTCACCCTCTTTAATTGTAAGATCGATATTGTTAAGGGCAGTTATTTTGTCTTCTGTTTTGCTGTAACTGTAAGAAACGCCTTTAAATTCAATCATTGTTTCAATTATAAAGCCATCAGCTACCGGCTATCAGCTGCCAGCCTCAAGACAAAAGAAATAAAAAGCTGATTGTCAATAGCTGATGGCTGACAGCTCCTAGATTACTAATCGCTTAAATTAACGTAACGCTAATCTTTTTGCCAGTAATGTGAAAAGGCAAGAACCATGTTAGCTCTTGCCTTTTACAATAGCATATTTGAATTACAACCCATGAACTACCTGCTGCTAAACCAGCTCGATCATAGCCATAGGTGCGGCATCACCCTGACGGGGTCCGAGTTTTAGTATTCTCGTATAGCCGCCATCGCGGTCGGCAAAACGAGGGGCAACTTCGGCAAAAAGTTTGTGGACTACCTCTCTGTCGCGAAGAACTGCTAAAGCTTGCCTTCTTGCATGGAGGTCGCCTCTTTTGCCAAGGGTGATGATTTTCTCGACCACCGGCCTTAGCTCTTTCGCTTTTGCCTCTGTCGTCCGGACTTTCTCGTGCAAAATAACCTGACGAGCCAATCCCCCTAAAATTGCCTTCCTATGGCTGGCACTTGTACCTAATTTTCTGCCTCTCTTTTGGTGCCTCATTACTGTCTCCTACTATACTTAAGATTTAAGCGAAAGCCCAAGTTGATGCAACTTGTCTTTAACTTCCTCAATTGACTTGGCGCCAAAGTTTCTTATCTTCATTAAATCGCTCTCGGTTTGCTCAACCAGTTGCTGCACGGTATTAATACCCTCTCGCTTTAAGCAGTTATAAGAACGAACTGAGAGCTCAAGGTCTTCTATCGGTGAGTCAAGGGCCTTATCGCGCTCGCTAGCATCGGACACAAAAACCGGAGTCGAAGCAAACTCGCTTGCCTGCTCCATGAATAGCCCCATATGATCGTTGATTATTTTTGCACCAATGCTTACAGCTTCAAAAGGCGTAATAGCACCGTTTGTCGTAACTTCAAGAATCAGCCTGTCAAAATCGGTTCTCTGCCCAACGCGTGTGTTCTCAACCGAATAAGTCACATTTTTTATAGGGCTAAATATGGAATCGATAGGAATGACTCCGATTGTATCCGAGGATCGTTTATTGCGCTCCGCAGAGACATACCCACGGCCTGCCTCAACTGTCATCTCTATCTCAAGCTTACCATCCTCGTTTACGGTAGCGATATGCTGGTCTGGATTTATAATTTCCACATCAGCCGGATATTCTATATCTGCAGCCGTAACGGTCTTTGGGCCCTTAACGTTAAGCCTTAGGGTCGCCGGCTCTTCACCGTGAAGCCTTAAGACAACCTCTTTAAGATTAAGGATAATATCGGTCACGTCTTCCTTAACGCCTTTAATGGTGCTAAATTCATGAGCCACACGTGCAATCTTTACCGACGTTATGGCCGCACCCGGCAAAGATGAGAGTAAAACCCTCCTCATAGAGTTACCCAAAGTGTAACCGAAGCCTCTCTCCAGGGGTTCGACTTTAAACAAAGCTGTATTGTTTCGTCGTTCCTCTATGGAGATGGCAGGCTTACGGATATCTAACATTAATATATTCCTCCCCTTATTAGCTATCAGCTATTAGCAGTCAGCTTTCAGCTTTTAATAAATCATTGCCTCACTTTGACTGCTTAATTTACTGCCAGCTTTCGAGACCACAGGACCTTCTTCGTATATTCTTTAGGCTGATGGTTGAAAGCTGACAGCCAATTAATATTATTTCGAATAGAGCTCAACGATCATTTTTTCTTGAACCGGTATGTCGATATCTTCTCGCGATGGAATACCGACAACCTTTGCGGTCAAGTTAGCCGCATCAACATCGAGCCACGGCGGGATTGCGGCTTTATTTGCCGACTCGGCCGCTTCCTTAATTCGCGCGATATCTCCAGCCACGGTAATAATATCGCCTGGTTTTACCCGGAAGGACGGGATATCCACTCTTCTGCCGTTAACCTTAATGTGCCCATGGCGGACTTCCTGCCTTGATTGTGCCCTTGACGGGGCAAAACCAATTCTATATATAACATTGTCTAGCCGGCTTTCTAGTATTTGCAAAAGATTCTCTCCGGTGACTCCTTTTTTCTTTGCCGCCAACTGGTAATAATTTCTGAATTGCTTCTCGAGCACACCATATATACGCTTTGCTTTCTGCTTTTCACGCAACTGCATGTAGTATTCTGATTCCTTGTGACGGCTTCGGCCGTGCTCCCCAGGCGGATATGGTCGCCTTTCAACCGGACACTTATCAGTTAAGCACTTATCTCCTTTTAAGAAAAGCTTCTGTGCTTCTCTTCTGCATAGCTTGCAAACAGGTCCTGTATATCTTGCCATAGCTTACACCCTTCTCCTTTTCCTTGGGCGACAGCCATTATGCGGCACCGGAGTAACATCGGTGATACCTGCTACCTCAAGACCGTTTGCCTGCAATGTCCTTATAGCGGTCTCACGTCCTGCTCCCGGACCTTTAACATAGACATCTACTCTTTTCATCCCGTGCTCCTGGGCTTTTTTTGCGCAAGCCTCTGCCGCAACCTGTGCCGCAAACGGCGTACTTTTGCGGGAGCCTTTAAAGCCCGAGGTACCGGCACTTTCCCAAGCTATCGTGTTGCCTTGCTGATCGGTAATTGTAATAATCGTATTGTTAAAAGTACTCTGTATATGGGCAGCTCCGTGAACAACATTCTTGCGTTCCCTGCGCTTCACTCTGCCTGTGACTTTCTTCTTAGCCAAACAGCTGTTACCTCCTTCGATACTAAATCGTTAGATTTATTTTAAATAAAGTTTACTTTTTGCGCTTCGCACCTACAGTCCTGCGCGGCCCCTTTCTCGTGCGTGCATTAGTGTGAGTTCGCTGGCCACGGACTGGAAGACCCCTGCGGTGTCTCAAGCCGCGGTAACATCCTATCTCCATGAGACGCTTGATGTTCTGAGACACTTCTCTTCGCAGATCGCCCTCTACCTTAAGATTCTTATCGATATAATCCCTAAGCTTTACGATTTCCTCTTCGGTTAAGTTGCGAACTCGCGTGTCAGGATTTACTCCTGTTGCCTGCAATATCTCTCGCGCTTTTGAAAGACCAATGCCGTAGATATAAGTAAGGCCGATCTCTACCCTTTTATCTCTCGGTAGGTCTACACCGGATATACGTGCCAAAACTTTACCCTCCTCTGACTAACAAAACATTCTGTAAAACACCGAAAATCGAGAATCGAGAATCGACCGAATCGAAAATGCCTAGAGCCAACAAAGATTTTCACTTTCTAACTTTTCCCTCGATAATTCAATCGATTTTCGATTTTCTATTTTCGATTCTCGAATTTATGCCACCAAGGTGGCATAAATTATCCCTGGCGCTGCTTATGGCGAGGATTCTCGCAAATTACGAGCACCCTTCCATGTCTTCTTATGATTTTACACTTTTCACATATACGCTTTACTGATGGTTTTACCTTCATTGTCCCTCACCAATAATCTTTTTTACCGCCCGATAATCGGGCCAGCTACCCGGCAGGGCTAGAGCCCTGCGCTATAACATTTATCGATAATCCATCTTTCGAAATTTGTGTTCAAAATTTACTTGAATCTATAAACAATACGGCCTCTGGTTAAATCATAAGGCGATAGTTCTACAACAACCCTATCTCCTGGTAATATCCGAATGTAATGCATGCGCATCTTACCAGAAATATGGGCCAAAACCTTATGTCCGTTATCTAATTCAACCCTGAACATGGCGTTAGGCAAAGGTTCTATTACTGTACCTTCAACCTCTATGGCTTCCTCTTTTTTGGGCACTACCATTCCTCCGTATGGGTCCTGCTCATAACGCCTAAACGGCCTCAACTCTTAGAACCACAAAACCAGATTATAACAAAATTTAATCCAGACGTCTATACAACCGTTAATATCTCAGGCCCTTTCTCGGTAACTGCAACGGTATGCTCGAAATGGGCTGATAAGCTACGGTCCGCAGTAACCACTGTCCAGTGATCTGGTAAAATATTGACCTTGAAACCACCAATATTTACCATCGGCTCTATCGCAAAAACCATCCCAGATTTTATCTTCGGGCCACGGCCCGGAAGCCCGAAATTTGGGATTTGTGGGTCTTCGTGCATCTGCCTACCGATACCATGACCCACAAACTCTCTTACAACAGAGTAACCAGCCGCCTCTGCAGTGCTCTGTATCGCGTATGATATATCATACAGGTAGTTTCCTTCGACACATTTCTCGATACCCTTATTGAGAGCCAGTTTGGTAACCTCGATCAGGCGTTTTGCCTCCTCAGACACTTCACCCACCGGATAGGTAGCTGCTGCATCACCATAATACCCATTGTACTCAACACCGATATCGATACTGATAATATCGCCTTCCTTTAGCTTCCTGTGGCTGGGTATCCCATGAACCACAACCTCATTCGGTGACGCGCATATAGAGGCTGGGAAACCTTTGTACCCCTTAAAAGCCGGCCTTGCTTTGGATTTACGTATGAAATCCTCAGCTATTTGATCCAGGGCAATCGTTTCAATTCCCGGTCTTATCTTGCTTTCAATGAGCTCCAAGGCCTGGGCTACTATGCGACCGGCATGCCGCATAGTAGCTATCTCGTCCTTGCTTTTACGGATTATCATGCTCTCGCCTCGTCATCGGCAGAGAATAACTATACCTTTGCTTTAAGAGCGTTTTCGATATCTGCAAATACCTCTTCAACCTTCTTGGTGCCATCAATATCAATAATAATGCCCTTGTCTTTGTAATAATCGATAAGCGGCGCAGTCTGGCTGTGATATACATCCAGACGGTTCTTTACTGTCTCGACGGTATCGTCGGCTCTTTGGTAGAGCTCACCACCACAGTCATCACAGATACCGTCGGTTTTTGGCGGTTTAAACATCACATGATACGGCTTCTGGCAGGACTTACATATACGTCTTCCGGTCAGCCTATTGAGCAATTCCTCGTCAGGAACAACGATATTAATAACTGCATCAATACTCCTGCCCATGGAGGCTAACACTTTATCTAGCTCTTCGGCCTGTACAACGGTGCGTGGAAATCCATCCAGTAAAAAGCCCTTTTCGGTAACATCTGGCTCGGCAATGCGGTCGCGCACAATTCCAATAACAACTTCATCCGGCACAAGCGCGCCTGCGCTCATGTACTCCTGAGCCTTAAGACCCATTTCGGTACCGGCTTTGACCGCTGCACGAAGCATGTCACCGGTTGAGATATGGACTAGTCCAAACTTTTTAACAATACCCTCTGCCTGTGTTCCTTTCCCAGCTCCGGGAGGACCTAACAGAATAACGTTCACCTTTTGCTCCTTTCTCTTAAAACCTCTCATTTGAGAGCTGCCAGCTATTAGCAGTCAGCTCTCAGCTTTACATTCTCAAATTATAATCTTTAACCAGCAATCCCAGCCCGCATGATAACAGCTGATTACTGATAACTGATTGCTATTTCAAAAATCCCTCATAATGCCTCATGAGAAGCTGTGACTCAATCTGCCTCATGGTTTCAAGCGCTACACCGACCATAATAAGTAGCGATGTACCGCCAAAGTTTCCGCCCCGGAAGAACGGAATATTGAACACTTTCCCTAGAATCTGCGGGAGAACTGCAATAAGCGCCAAAAAGATCGAACCCGGTAGGGTAATCCTGGTAAGTACCCTATCTAAGTAACCTGCTGTTGGTTTACCCGGTCGAACACCCGGAATAAAGCCGCCGTATTTCTTCATGTTATCCGATATATCGATCGGGTTAAAAATAATAGCTGTGTAAAAGTACGTGAAGAAGATTACCAAAAGCGCATAAAGACTTAAATAAAGAGCTCCGCTTGGATCAAGCCAATTGCTAATCGTCCTGGAAAATGCTCCAGGGAAAAATTGCAAAAGCGTTGCTGGAAATAGCAGCACCGAAGACGCAAAGATAATCGGGATAACGCCTGCCGAGTTAACTTTCAATGGGATATAAGTGCTCTGACCACTATATACCTTGCGCCCAACTACACGCTTTGCATACTGCACCGGAATCCTTCTTTGTGCTTTTTCAACAACAATGATTGAAACAACAATCGCAAGCAGAATAACTATCAGCGCAATAACTGTTACAACACCGCCCGTCTGCTCAGTCTGAAACGTAGCCTGCGGGAAGCGAGCGATAATACTTGCAAAAATTAGAAGCGACATACCGTTGCCGATACCGCGCTGAGTTATAAGCTCACCCAACCACATTATCAAGGCAGTACCCGCGACGAGCGTAAGGACTATCAACCCGCTCTGCACGAAGGTAAACTGTGCGCCTATCTGCCTACCGAAGAACAATGTCAAGCCTATCGACTCAACAAGTCCCAGGACGAGAGTCAAGTAACGCGTCCACTGAGTGATTTTACGCTGGCCAGTCTCTCCCTCTTTTGCCCATTGCCCAAGCGTAGGAATAACAATTGTTAAAAGCTGCAGGATAATAGAGGCTGTAATATACGGCATTATTCCCAGTGCAAATATTGCAAACTGCGATAAGGCACCGCCTGCAAACAGGTCTATAAATCCTAAAAGTGGTGTTTGTTCGAAGAGGTCCTTTAACGCTTTTATATCAACAAATGGGACTGGAACGTGAGCACCTAACCGGTAAATGGTGATCATTGCAAGTGTAAAAATAATGCGACGTTTTAGATCCGGTACCTTAAACGCGTTTCCAATTGCTTCGATCATTTAAGACTCTCTACCTTTCCGCCAGCTGCTTCGATTTTTTTTACTGCAGAACCGCTAAAATGATGTGCTTTTACGGTTAGATCCCTATCCAACTCACCACGGCCTAATACCTTAACCGGCATAGTTGCCTTTCTAATCAACCCGGCCTGCTGCAGTGCTTGAGGGTCAACAACACTGCCCTTGTCGAATATGTTTAGCTGATCGACATTAACCAGCTCATAGACCTTTTTAAACGGATTTTTAAAACCCGGAAGCTTTGGTAGTCTTCTGTATATAGGGGTCTGACCACCTTCAAACCCAGGACCCTTGCCACCGCCAGAACGGGATTTTTGACCCTTCATCCCACGCGTAGCAGTCTTGCCGTGCCCAGAGCCTGGCCCTCTGCCAACCCTTTTTCTTTTTTTAACAGCACCCGGTGCGGGTGACAGCTCGCTTAATCGCATTAAATCTATCCTCCTTGAAAAGCCGACCTAAAATAAAACCCAATCTATTATAAATGCACTAAAAGTTTAATACCAGCTTTCAGTTCCAAAGTATGACTACTTAACTTCCTCAACCTCAACAAGATGACTGACCTTTGATATCATACCACGAATTTCAGGTCTATCTTCTTGTTCAACAACATCTCTAATTCTCTTCAGGCCGAGCGCTCTTAAGGTTTTCTTTTGCTTCTCACTACGACCAATACCGCTTCTGACCTGCTTTATCCTGAGTTTAGCCAACTCGCTACCTCCTAACCAGCTCTACTTGCCCAATATTTGCTCAACGGTTTTTCCGCGGAGACGGGCAACATCTTCTGGGGTCTTGAGTAATTTCAATCCCTCAACTGTCGCCCTCAGCATATTAATTGGGTTCTGGCTGCCTAAAGATTTTGTCAATATATCTCTTACACCGGCAAGCTCGAGGATTGCTCGCACAGGGCCTCCTGCGATAACCCCGGTACCTTCTGAGGCTGGCTTTAAAAGCACGCGACCAGCACCATATTCACCGATAACCTCATGTGGAATGGTTGATCCGGAAAGGGGAACATAAAACAGGTTCTTCTTTGCATCCTGGACGCCCTTGGAAATCGCAATCGGCACTTCCGCGCCTTTGCCAAAACCGATACCGACATGCCCATTGCGGTCGCCGACGACAACCAGAGCGCTTAAGCTAAACCTACGCCCACCTTTCACTACCTTTGCAACCCTATTTATGCTTACTACTTTTTCCTCGAGTTCGAGCTCTTCCGGATTAATTCTCTTGCTCACGCGTTTCCCCCTAATCTTTTAAAATTTTAAGCCTGCCTCACGAGCCGCATCAGCTAAGGCCTTCACGCGCCCATGATACAGGAATCCACCTCTGTCGAAAACAACCTGGTCAATATTTTTCTCTAGAGCTCTTTTAGCTATGAGCTCTCCAACTTTTTTCGCAGCCTCGATGTTGCCGCCACTTGAAATCTGTGACTTAATCTCGGGATCAAGAGTCGATGCGCTTGCTAAAGTCACTCCCTTAGTATCATCGATTAATTGAGCATATATATGGTTGGTGCTGCGAAAAACAGCCAGACGTGGCCTCGCAGCCGTGCCGAATACATGCTTGCGCACCCTGCGATGTCTTCTTAACCTGGCAATCTTTTCTTCCGCTGTCTTCCCCATTGTCTTCCTCCAAATTTTTATCTCAACCCTGGTCCCTGGGACCCCAGTCCCTGGACCCTAATTATCCTAATTATTTAGCTGTCTTTCCAACCTTCCTTCTGATGTACTCACCCTCGTATTTAATGCCCTTGCCCTTATAGGGCTCTGGCGGGCGCACGCCGCGGATATTTGCCGCAACCTCGCCTACAAGCTGCTTGTTAGCACCTTTGACTATTATCTTCGTCGGAGCAGGAACCTCAAACTCGATTCCTTCTACCTGTTTTATAACAACTGGATGCGAGTATCCCATAGCAAGCTCCAGATCGTTGCCTTTCTTAGTAGCCCTATAGCCGACACCAACGATTTCCAGGGACTTTGTGAAACCCTGACTTACTCCTATAACCATATTTGAAATAAGAGTCCTGGTCAGCCCATGAAGCGATCGGTGAAGTTTACTGTCAGACTGCCTTTGGACCAATATCTGGTTGTCCTCTTTCACTACCTTGATACCATACGGCACTTTTTCTGACAGTTGACCCTTCGGACCTTTAACTTTAACTTCAGTTGGCTCTATAGTTACCTCAACGCCCGGTGGTACGTTGATCGGCATTTTACCAATTCTTGACACTTTTTACCTCCAATTTAGCACTTAGCTAACGGTTTATACTTCCGATAAAACTAGGTGTTCCTGCCGTGCACGCCCTAGCCTTACCCTGGCCCTAGACCCTGAGCCTTAAACTATTACCACACGTAACAGATAACCTCTCCACCCAGGCCGGCTTTTTTGGCCTCACGGCCGGTCATAACACCCTTAGATGTCGATATAATTGCAATACCAAGTCCTCCAAGCACCCTTGGAATCTCATCTTTTTTTGCATAGATTCTAAGCCCCGGTTTGCTTATTCTTTTAATACCGGTTATTGAGCGCTCCTTATTTGAACCGTAGCTCATCTTAACCCTAATTACAGGAAAGCCATTCTCCTGGATAATTTGATAATCCCTTATATAGCCCTCTTCTTTTAATATCTTCGCTAGCTCCTCTTTAAGCTTTGAAGCGGGTATATCAACTACCTCATGAAAGGCCCTGTTTGCATTTCGGATGCGCGTCAGCATATCCGCAATAGGGTCAGTCATCGTCATAACGCTTCCTCCTTATCAAGTCATTAGCCGCTAGCATCTAACACCTGTTGCCTCAATCCTCTGCCTTAAGATAACAGTTAGCATGCCGGCATTGACTTAAAACTATCTAATAATTCTACCAACTGGCCTTTGTAACACCCGGGATCTCACCCCGATGTGCAAGTTCTCTTAAGCAGATACGGCAGAGCCCGAACTTGCGGAAATAACCGCGCGGTCTTCCGCACCTTGAACAGCGATGATAAGCACGGGTCTTATACTTCGGCTTCCGCCCCTGTTTTGCGATCATCGATTTCTTCGCCATTTAACCTCCAACCTATCTCTATGATTAATGCTCACTTGTAATCAATCATATAGTCCCTGGCTCCTGGACCCCAGTCCCTGAACCCTTGACCTATCTTTCTCTAAACGGGAAGCCAAAATGCCTTAGAAGTGCACGGCCTTCCTCGTTGGTATTTGCCGTAGTTACAATCGTGATATCCATACCGCGAATCTTGTCGATTTTGTCGTAATCTATCTCCGGGAAAATAAGCTGCTCGGTTACGCCAAACGAGTAATTCCCACGTCCGTCAAAAGACTTCGGGCTAAGTCCACGAAAGTCTCTGATCCTTGGAAGCGCAGTCGAAAGCAACCTATCCAAAAACTCATACATCCTGTCTCCCCTGAGCGTTACTTTTGTGCCAACCGGCATATTGGCACGAAGCTTAAATCCGGCAATGGACTTCTTAGCTCTGCGGACAATAGGCTTCTGACCGCTTATAATAGCAAGGTCATCCATTGCACCATCAAGTGCTTTCGCATTCTGTGTAGCCTCTCCTACGCCCATGTTAAGAACAATCTTCTCAATCTTTGGCACCTGCATGGGGTTCTTATAGCCAAACTCCTTCATCAAAGCAGGCAAGATCTCTTTTCTATAAGCCTCTTTAAGCCTGGGAGTGATTTTAGCTCCACCAGAAGGTTTGACGGCTGTTTCAACCCTGGCGGCTTTGGGAGCCTTTTCCTCTTTTCCCTTTTTTGTTTTTGTGTCTGCCATTTATACCTCCCGTCTAGATACTAGAAACTAGACCGGATCCACCAGTCCTAACTAGAGGCTAGATAAAACCATCTTCTTAAATCTCTTATCTTATAACCCTCACTCTAGACCTTCACATCTAGTCTCTAGTCTCTAGTCTATGCTTTATCAATGTCACCTTCGCATTTCCGGCACACCCTAACCTTTACGCCGGACTCTGTTATCCTGTGTCCAATCCTTGTTGGCTGTCCACAGCCAGGACAAATCACCTGCACGTTGGATACGTGAATTGGTGCTTCCCTCTCCTGAATGCCCCCCTGAGGGACTTTCTGAGTCGGGCGCATATGGCGCTTAACCATATTTATGCCTTCGACTACAACTCTGCCCTTTTTAGGTTGGACAACAAGAACCTTGCCTTTCTTGCCTTTATCTTTACCGGCAATAACCTCAACTCTATCGCCTTTTTTAATCGATAGTTTTGGCACTTCTCTCGTTATAGATGACTTGGGCATCTTAAATTTTCCTCCTACAATACTTCCGGAGCCAATGAAACAATTTTCATAAAGTTTTTATCCCTAAGCTCCCTGGCTACGGGACCAAATATACGGGTTCCTCTCGGATTGCCATCATCCCTGATGATAACGGCCGCATTGTCATCAAACCTCACATAAGAGCCATCATTTCTACCAATAGGCTGCTTTGTCCTGATAACTACCGCTTTTACAACATCGCCTTTTTTGACAGTACCTCCCGGGATTGCCTCTTTAACAGCACCGACAATGGTATCGCCGACTGAAGCGTAACGACGCCTCGAGCCACCCAGAACCCTGATACAAAGGATTTCCCTCGCTCCTGTATTATCAGCAACTTTTAATCTTGACTGCTGTTGGATCATCCTTGATTTCCTTTCTTCTTCCAGTAGTCAGTAATCAGAAAGTCGGTAATCAGAAAATAGATTATCGGATTATTAAATCCCCTGCTTTTGAACCTTAGATTCCGACTTCTGACCGTTATTTTGCCCGCTCTAAGATTTCAACCACACGCCATCTCTTAGTCTTGCTAAGCGGTCTAGTCTCGGCAATTTGTACGGTATCACCAACTCTAGCCTCATTTGCCTCATCATGCGCTTTAAACTTCTTTGTTCTTTTTACCGCTTTTTTATAGAGCGGATGCCTTACAAGCGACTCAACAGCTACTGTTACTGTCTTGTCCATTGCATCGCTTACAACCTTACCAACTCTAATTTTGCGGCGTCCTCTCTCCTCCATCTAAACCCCCCGTCTAGATACTAGAAACTAGACCGGACCTACCGGTCCTAACTAGAAACTAGATAAAACCATCTTCTTGAATCTTTATCTTTTAAATCTACACTCTAGACCCTCACTTCTAGTTTCTAGTTTCTAGCTACTAGCTACTAGAAGCTATCTTGGCCTCAATTTCTCTTTCCCTGCGCACAGTCTGTATGCGCGCTATATCTTTCTTGATTTCTTTAATCCTCTTTGGATTGTCAAGCTGTCCGGTAGCCAGCTGAAAGCGAAGATTAAACAGTTCGGCCTTTGCTTCTCTCATTTTGGATTCCAATTCATCATCAGTTAGGTCTCTAAGCTTTTCAGCCTTCATGCTATTCACCACCCAGCTCTTCTCTAGTTACAAACCTGCACTTTACAGGTAGCTTGTGGCTTGCCAGCCTGATTGCTTCTCGTGCAACCGGCTCTGCAACACCGGCTATCTCAAACATAACCCTGCCCGGCTTAATAACCGCAACCCAGTGTTCTGGGGAGCCTTTACCGCTACCCATACGAGTCTCGGCAGGTTTCTCAGTTACCGGTTTATCTGGAAAAATAGTAATCCAGACTTTACCGCCCCTTTTAATATGGCGAGTCATAGCAACACGAGCTGCCTCAATTTGGCGATTGGTTATCCATCCCGGCTCAAGCGCCTGTAATCCATAATCGCCGAAGTTTATCTTGTTGCCGCCTTTAGCACGGCCTTTCATCCTGCCTCTTTGTTGCTTTCTATGTTTAACCCTTTTTGGTAAAAGCATTTGCCTATGCTCCCTCCTTAGCCGAAGCTGCTTTCTTAGGTTTTTTCGGTCTTTCAGACCTCGGCTTCGGCGCGGCTGCCTGCTCGGTGACATACTGCCCGGGTAGAACGTCGCCTTTGTAAATCCAGACCTTCACTCCAATACGCCCGAACGTAGTTAAAGCCTCAGCAAAACCGTAATCGATATTAGCACGAAGCGTGTGTAAGGGCACACGTCCTTCGCGATACCATTCAGTACGGGCCATCTCAGCGCCACCCAAGCGACCTGCACACTGAACCTTGATTCCCTGAGCGCCACTCTTCATGGCTTGAGTGACAGCCTTTTTCATAGCGCGCCTGAAACCAACACGTGCTTCAAGCTGTTCAGCAATACTTTGCGCAACCAGTGTTGCATCAAGTTCTGGTCTTTTTACTTCTTCGATATTAATCTGCACCTGTTTGCCGGTCATTTTCTCCAGCTCTCCGCGCAGAATCTCTACTTCGGCCCCACGTTTTCCAATTACGATACCGGGTCTGGCTGTGAAGATATCAACTTTCACACGATCTCCTGCGCGCTCGATCTCAATCTTTGATATTGCAGCTCGCGCAAGCTTACGCTCAAGAATATTTCTTATCTTAATATCCTCGCCGAGAACTTTATCGAAGCCTTTGCTTACAAACCAGCGGGACCGCCAGTTCTCTATAATGCCGACTCTAAGTCCCCGAGGATGGACTTTTTGCCCCATTTAACCCTCCTTCTCCGTAACAACTACGGTAATGTGACTAGTTCTCTTCCTAATACGGTATGCACGACCCATAGCCCTCGGCCTAATCCTTTTTAACGTTGGACCCTGATCTACATACGCTTCTGACACATAAAGCCTATTGCGGCTGATATGCAGGTTCTTCTCAGCATTCGCAATAGCCGAGTTTAGAACCTTGGTTATTATCCTTGCGGCGGCCTTTGGCGTAAACCTTAATAGTGCAACAGCTTCTTCAGCATCTTTGCCCCGAATAAGATTTATAACCTGCTGGGCCTTCAGCGGCGATATCCTGACATATTTTGCAACGGCCCTTGCAGAAGCACCCGCATTTTTTGCCGTCTTAGCCATCTTTAACCTCCTGTCTAGATACTAGAAACTAGACCATTGCTTTGCACCTGACCAGAAACTAGAGACTAGATCTCTTATCCTTTAACCCACACTCTAGACCTTCATCTAGTTTCTAGTTTCTAGTCTCAAGTTTCTAGATTATCTTACTCTTGATGATTTCTCCTGGCCTGCATGGCCTCTAAAAGTCCTTGTTGGCGCAAACTCGCCAAGCTTATGTCCAACCATACTTTCCGTAATATAGACCGGTACATGCCGGCGCCCGTCATGAACGGCAATAGTATGCCCGACCATCTCCGGAAAGATAGTTGAAGCCCTGGACCAGGTCTTAATAACTCTTTTCTCATTTCTTTTGTTCATTTCCTGGATTTTCCCAAGAAGTTTTGGCTCTACAAAGGGTCCCTTTTTAAGCGACCTTCCCACTTTTCAGCCTCCAATCTCTTAGCTATCAGCTATCAGCCTTCAGCTATCAGTATTGATTTACCTATGCTGACCGCTGATTGCTGACGGCTGATGGTCTGCACCGTAATTTCTCTCAAAGCTTAACGTTTCTTCAAACGTTTATTATCTCTTACGAGGTTTAACTATATATTTATCAGATGGCTTTTTGCCTCTCGTACGATAACCCAATGTCGGTTTTCCCCAAGGAGTAACCGGATGGCGACCCGGTGTTGCTTTACCTTCTCCGCCACCATGAGGATGATCGACCGGGTTCATGGCTGTACCTCGTACAGCAGGTCTTTTACCAAGCCAACGGCTACGGCCTGCTTTTCCGATTGAAATAAGTTCATGCTCCGCATTTCCAACCTGCCCTACCGTAGCATAACAATCAAGGTGAACCATCCGTACCTCACCAGACGGCAACCTCAAATGGGCGTAGTTACCCTCTTTTGCCATAACTTGAGCTGATGTACCTGCCGACCTTGCCATCTGGCCACCCTTACCTGGAGTAAGCTCGATATTGTGAACAACCGTGCCCAAAGGAATCCTCCTTAAAGGCAACGCGTTGCCAACCCTGATATCAGCATCTGGCCCAGACATGATCGTATTTCCTACCTTGAGATCGATTGGAGCCAGAATATATCTTTTCTCGCCGTCAGCGTACTGGATTAACGCAATTCTGGCAGACCGATTCGGGTCGTACTCGATCGAATCAACCCTTCCTGGAATGCCATATTTGTTGCGCTTGAAGTCTATCAAGCGATAACGGCGTTTATGACCGCCTCCCTGGTGGCGGGTTGTGATACGGCCATTGTTATTGCGACCAGACTTCTTGTTTAGCGCAACAGTCAGACTCTTTTCAGGCTCCTTTTTTGTTATCTCTTGGAAATCGGATACCGTCTGAAACCTTCTTCCGGCTGATGTCGGCTTAAATTTTTTGATTCCCATCCGTTTCTCTCCTCTTTATAACTGACGCTTATCGCCTGTCAGTTGGCATATTCTTTTGCACTAATGTCTCGATGTTTGCACAAAGTACGAATGTTAAAAATCTTTTAAACTTTGGCACTTTGCATTTCAAGACCTTGGCAGATACTCAAAGCTATCTAGCTTCGAACATCTCAATACGTTCTCCCTCGCGAAGAGTCACGATCGCCTTTTTCCAACCGCGAGTTCTACCAGAAGTATATCCCTGGCGCTTGCGCTTGCCACGAACTTTAAGCGTATTGACCGCTGTCACATGAACCTTGAATATCTTCTCAACTGCATTCTTGATTTCTTCTTTTCTAGCTTCTGGCGCAACCTCGAAGGTGTACTTGCCGTAATCCATTTGAGCGTAGCTCTTCTCAGAGATTACTGGGCGAATTATTACATCTCTTGGATCCTTCATTTGGACAGACCCTCCTCTACTGCATTAAGAGCCGCACGAGTCATAACCAAGTATTCGTTATCTAACAGATCGTACGCATTTATCTCGGAGCTGTAGATAACCCTTGCACTATCAAGGTTGCGTACTGACTTTACCGCGGTATCTTGATCCTCGCCAACTACAACAGTGACTTTCTTATCTACATTAAGATTCTTAAATATCTTAACAACTTCTTTTGTCTTTGGCTCAGTCAAGCCAAAATCATCAATGACAACTAAGCGACCATCTTTAGCCTTCGATGACAGTATCGACTTCAAGGCCAAACGGCGCATTTTCTTCGGAACATTAAATGAGTAATCCCGTGGAATAGGGCCAAAAACGGTACCACCACCGGTCCAGTGAGGTGCTCGGATGCTTCCAATTCGAGCCCTGCCGGTACCTTTCTGGCGCCAGGGCTTCTTGCCGCCGCCCCTGACTTCAGCCCTGGTCTTAGTCTTTGCGGTTCCCCTTCTAGCCGCAGCTAGCTGTGCCCTGATGACCTGATGAACAACAGCCTCATTAGGTTCTACCTCAAAGACTTCGGGACTAACGTCGATCTCCTCTACGGTTTTGCCCTCTCTATTTCGAACTGGTATCTTCACCGTTACCCCTTCTTCTTTGCCTTGCTAGATTCTTTAACCATAATCAAGCTACCCTTTGCACCGGGTACAGCCCCCTTGAGCAACATAATATTTTGCTCAGGATCGACTTTTACAATTTCTAGATTCATGCTGGTAACCCTATCGCTTCCCATGTGCCCTGCCATGCGTCTTCCTTTTGGAACACGAGCCGGAAACGCGGCGGCACCAATTGAACCAGGAGCCCTGTGAAAGTGGGAACCGTGCCCACCAGGCCCTCCGCCAAAGCCATGCCTTTTCATTACACCCTGAAAGCCTTTACCCTTCGAGATGCCAACGACGTCAACTTTCTCGCCGGCTGTAAATATCTCTGCGGTAAGCGTATCACTCGGCTTGTATTCAGACGGGTCATCAACTCTGACCTCGGCCAGATAACGCTTTGGCGATACCTTTGACTTTGCAAAGTGGCCCTTTAGTGGCTTAGTTACCTTCCTATCCTCAATATCTTCGAATCCGATCTGGATTGCCGAGTAGCCATCGTTTTCTCTTGTTTTTACCTGAGTCACAACGCAAGGACCAACCTCAACAACGGTTACTGGTATCAAGCGATCGTCATCGCTAAATACCTGCGTCATGCCAAGTTTCTTTCCTAATAATGCCTTCATCTTTTACCTCGCACCAATAATTATCCATTCGTGCTACTACTTCTCACCCAATTAATTGGGCAATTACCTAAACATTGGCCTTAGAATCCAGGTGCCAAGGTAAAATCTTCTGGCCCCTGGCTTCTAGCCCCTTTAAAGTTTTATCTCTATATCAACGCCAGCCGGAAGATCCAGCCTCATTAGCGAGTCAACCGTTTTAGGCGTTGGATCTAGTATATCGATCAGCCTCTTGTGAGTCCTCATCTGGAAGTGCTCACGCGAGTCCTTGTTGACATGCGGAGACCTAATTACCGTATAAAGGCTTCTCTCTGTTGGTAGAGGAATCGGTCCCGCGACCCGAGCCCCGGTTCTCTGCGCCGTATCAACAATTTTCTTCGCCGATTGATCGACAACCTCATGATCGTAGGCTTTTAGCCTGATACGAATTTTCTGTGTTGCCATGCTTCCTCCACACAATTACTTAATAATGCTTGTAATCCTTCCCGCACCAACAGTTCTGCCGCCTTCCCTGATAGCAAAGCGCAGTCCTTCCTCCATTGCAATAGAGGTGATAAGCTCAACGGTTAGCTCTACATTGTCTCCCGGCATAACCATCTCAGTGCCCTCAGGCAGGTTTGCTACCCCGGTTACGTCAGTTGTTCTGAAGTAAAACTGCGGGCGGTAGCCGTTAAAGAAGGGGGTGTGGCGGCCGCCTTCCTCTTTTGTTAGAACATAGACCTGGGCTTTGAAGTTGGTGTGAGGGGTGATAGACTTTGGCTGGGCAAGAACCTGGCCACGCTCTACCTCGTCCCTGCCGATACCCCTTAAAAGAACTCCAACGTTGTCTCCAGCCTGGGCCTCATCTAAGAGTTTCCTAAACATCTCAAGGCCTGTTACAACGGTCTTTTTAATCTCAGGTGCGATTCCAACTATCTCTACCTCTTCGCCAACCTTGATCTTGCCACGCTCGACCCTTCCGGTAACAACAGTTCCGCGACCGGTAATGGTAAATACGTCCTCAATCGGCATCAAAAATGGTTTGTCTATATCCCGCTCAGGGGTTGGGATATAGGAGTCTACCGCATCCATAAGCTCAATGATAGACTTTGCTGCCTCTGGGTCTCCCTCTAGAGCTTTTAGAGCAGAGCCCTTAACAATTGGGATTTCATCCCCTGGGAACTCGTATTCGTTAAGTAGATCTCTTACCTCCATCTCGACAAGTTCCAAGAGTTCAGGGTCATCTACCATATCTACTTTGTTTAAGAAGACTACGATGTAGGGAACACCGACCTGTCTTGCCAGAAGGATATGCTCCCTGGTCTGTGGCATCGGCCCGTCTGCTGCAGAGACAACCAGGATTGCGCCATCCATCTGGGCAGCACCGGTTATCATGTTCTTTACGTAGTCAGCGTGCCCTGGGCAGTCTACGTGTGCATAGTGGCGGCTCTCTGTTTCATACTCGACGTGAGCAATTGCAATTGTGATGCCCCTCTCCCTCTCTTCTGGGGCGTTATCGATTGAATCAAAGGATCTGAATTCGGCCTGTCCCTTCTCTGCTAATACCTTGGTGATAGCTGCAGTCAAGGTTGTTTTGCCATGGTCTACGTGACCGATGGTTCCGATATTCATGTGGGGTTTTGTGCGCTCAAACTTAGCTTTGGCCATATGTTTTTCCTCCCTAAAAGATTTAACTTTCTTATTTTTTAATAATTTGCACCTAAAATCTATAGTCAAAAGCTTTCTAGATACTAGACCGGCCCTATCGGCCTAACTAGAAACTAGGGTAACCATCTTCTTGAGTCTCTTATCTTGTAACCCACACTCTAGACCTTCACATCTAGTCTCTAGTCTCAAGTCTCTAGTTTCTAGCTAGCTTCCTGCAGCTATCGACCACTCGCCCTGGGCTTTACTTACAATCTCACTGGCAAGGCTTGGTGGTAGCTCACTATACTGCTTAAACTGCATCGTATAAGTTGCTCGACCTTGCGTCCTCGATCTTAAGTCAGTTGCGTAGCCGAACATTTCCGCAAGCGGAACATCAGCCCTGATAACCTGGGCTCCAGCCCTTGGCTCCATACCAATTATATGTCCGCGACGTGAGCTCAAATCGCCCATCACATCGCCCATATACTCCTCAGGAACAACTACTTCTACAGCCATGATGGGCTCAAGCAGTACAGGGCTTGCTTTCTTCATGCCATCTTTAAACGCCATAGAGCCCGCGATTTTAAACGCCAGCTCAGACGAGTCTACCGGATGGTATGAACCCTCATGAAGCGTCACTTTTATATCAACAACCGGATATCCAGCCATTACTCCGGCTGTCATCGCCTCTTGAATCCCCTTATCAATAGCAGGGATATACTCTTTCGGTATTTTTCCACCGACAATTGCATCAACAAATTCGTAGCCGCCTGCTGGATTCGGCTCGATATCAATAACAACATGACCGTACTGACCCCGGCCACCAGTCTGCCTTACGTAGCGTCCCTGGACATCCTTGACTGACTTCTTTATAGTCTCCCGGTAAGATACTTGCGGACGCCCCACATTTGCCTGAACCTTAAACTCACGCATAAGCCTATCAGTAATGATCTCAAGATGAAGCTCACCCATGCCCGATATAATCGTCTGGCCCGTTTCTTCATCAATCTTGACCTTAAACGTCGGATCCTCTTCCGCCAACTTTGCAAGCGCGCCAGAGAGTTTCTCTTGATCGGCCTTCGTTTTTGGCTCGATGGCGACTGAGATAACCGGTTCTGGGAATATCATCGATTCGAGCTGGATCGGATGGTTTGGATCGCTTAGCGTATCTCCGGTTGTAACCTGCTTCAAACCAACCGCAGCAACGATATCACCTGTGCGAACCTCGTCTCTTTCTTCACGGTGGTTAGCGTGCATTTGCAGAATTCTGCCGATCCTCTCTTTTCTGCCGGTAGATACATTAAGTACTGCTTCACCAGCCTTAAGAACCCCCGAGTAAACCCTAAAGAAAGTGAGTTTGCCTACATATGGATCAACCATAATCTTAAAGGCAAGTGCGGTAAATGGCTCTTCGTCAGATGCCTCACGCGTGATAACCTCATCTTCCTTCCCTGGAACTCTTCCCTCAACCGGAGGTACGTCCAGCGGAGATGGCAGAAATTCGTTTATTGCATCAAGTAACGGCTGAACACCCTTATTCTTAAAGGATGCGCCGCAAAGCACCGGAGTGATTGCCACATCAAGGGTAGCTTTACGCAGCGCCCTTACGATCTCATCTCTTGTTAGCTCCTCGCCTTCAAGGTATTTAATGAGGAGCTCTTCATCGTATTCGGCCGCAGTCTCAATCATGCGCTGGCGGTATTCTTCAGCCTGCTCCTGGTACTCCGCCGGAATCCCACGCTCCTCAATGGTTGTGCCCAGCTCATCTGTATAAATTAAAGCCTCCATGTCAATTAGATCGATAATACCTGTGAAGCTATCTTCGCTTCCTATAGGAATCTGCAATGCAACCGGCTTGGCACCCAGGCGATCCACCATCATCTGCATCGCGTTAAAGAAATCTGCACCGGTTCTGTCCATCTTGTTAATATAAGCGATTCTTGGAACGCGATATGTATCTGCTTGACGCCAAACGGTTTCCGACTGAGGCTCAACGCCTCCAACTGCGCAAAAGACTGCCACAGCGCCATCAAGCACGCGAAGAGAGCGTTCTACCTCTACAGTAAAGTCCACGTGCCCTGGCGTATCTATAATATTTATCCTGTAGCCGTTCCAATAACAGGTAGTAGCGGCAGATGTAATTGTAATACCCCGCTCCTGCTCCTGAATCATCCAGTCCATGACGGCCGTGCCCTCATGAACCTCGCCGATCTTATGCGTCCGGCCGGCATAGTAAAGTATACGCTCAGTAGTAGTAGTTTTACCGGCATCGATATGCGCCATTATTCCAATATTTCTTATTTTCTCCAATGGAAATCTGTCAGCCATATTATTTTTGAATCCTTCCAATCTAAACACTACAAACTATATCAGGCCCTCGGCCCTACTAGAAAATCAACACTTAAACCTTAAACTTATATCTCCAACAATCACTTAAATACCCTAGAAACTCACTCTCTAGACCCGTACACCTAATCTCAAGTTTCTAGACACTACCAGCGGTAATGAGCAAAAGCACGGTTGGCTTCGGCCATCTTCTGAAGATCTTCTCTCTTCTTTATAGAAGCTCCTACACCATTTGCTGCGTCCATAATCTCCGCAGCCAACCTCTCGGACATCCTCTTCTCCTTACGCTCGCGGGAAAACCCAGTCAACCAGCGAAGCGCCAGGGTTGTGGCCCTGTGGCTAGGTACCTCAACTGGAACCTGATACGTCGCACCGCCAACCCTGCGAGGCCGCACCTCAAGCACTGGCCTTATATTATCCATTGCTTTGCGATAAACCGCCAACGGATCAGATCCGGTTTTTTCTCTTATGATATCAAAGGCCTCATAAACCGCCTTTTCAGCAATGCCCTTCTTGCCCTTTCTCAAAACTGCGTTGATCAACTGGGCAACAAGCTTATTATTGTAGACCGGATCGGGCGTTATTTCCCGCTTTGGAACTGGTCCTTTTCTTGGCATTTTTTCCTCCAACTAATAATCAAATAATACTGAGAGTGCCACGTTCCATTCGACTTCGCTCAGAGCTGCGGCCTTACGGCCTTCGGCTATATCACATGCTCCTTGCATTGATAACTCTATTTATCCCCTTGACTTTGGCACCTTGGCACTTCTCGACCCAATATTCTACAGCACAGCAGGACACTGCAAAAACGCAGCACCTACTTACTTGCTTTTGCGCCATATTTAGAGCGAGCCTGCTTGCGATCGGCTACGCCCGCCGCATCCAGAGCAGCCCTGATAATTTTATAGCGCACACCTGGCAGGTCCTTAACACGGCCTCCACGAACGAGCACTATCGAGTGCTCCTGAAGGTTGTGGCCGATTCCCGGAATATAGGCGGTAACCTCCATTCCGTTAGTTAAACGCACCCTGGCTACTTTCCGTAAGGCCGAGTTAGGCTTCTTCGGCGTAGTAGTATAAACTCGGGTACAAACCCCTCTTCTTTGCGGTGCACCCTGCAATGCAGGCGTCGCCGTTTTACTGGGCTTCTCTTTTCTGCCTTTTTTGACCAACTGGCTGATTGTCGGCAAAGATTACACTCCTTCTTGTTTGTATCAAGCTATTAATTGTCAGCTATCAGCTTTTTAAAGCTGATAGCTGAATACTGACTACTAAAGACTACTAAATGCTTCCTATCAGCATGCTGCACGGCTTTGACGGCCGTGCAGCTATTTAATCAATTAAATTAGCACGAGGTTATAGGTTACAGCAGATAAATATATCAGTCTTCCTCGTCGCTGTCAATATCTTCTGCAAGATAGGATTCTTCTAAGCCGGAAGAGGTTACTTCACTTCCGAGCTCAAGTGTCCCTACAAGAGATGGCCCTTCTTCCATAAGCGTCTGGGAATTCTCGCCTAACGGAAGCCCTTCCGGGAAAGTTGTTTCCGTTACTTCCATAAGCGGTTCCTCTTCCCCGCCTACTGCTTTTACCTTAATCGTGCGATACCGGCTCATACCAGTCGCCGCCGGAATGAGCTTGCCGATGATAACGTTCTCTTTAAGTCCGAGCAGCGGATCGCTCTTACCTGATATTGCCGCGTCGGTAAGAACCCTGGTCGTCTCCTGGAATGATGCCGCCGACAGGAAGCTATCTGTTGCAAGAGATGCCTTTGTAATGCCGAGCAAGGTCTGCTTAGCGGTTGCAGGCTCTCCTCCTTCGGCTATTACGCGGGCGTTTTCCTCCTCAAAGGTGTGCCTGTCAACTAGCTGCCCCGGAAGAAGATCGGTATCACCAGGCTCGTTAACCGTAACTTTCCTCATCATTTGGCGAACGATAAGCTCAATGTGCTTGTCGTTAATATCCACACCCTGGCTCTTATATACTTCCTGGACCTCGCGCACCAGGTACAGCTCAACCGCACGTGGACCAGAGATTCTCAGGATATCGTGTGGGTTCAGGCTACCTTCTGTTAGCTGGTCGCCAGCCTGAACCTTGTCGCCATTTGCGACCCTCAAGCGGGCACGCCGCGACACCTGGTATACTCTCTCTTTATTCTCGCCCGCGCGAATAATGATCTTTCTTAGCTTATCGGTCTCTTTGATCTCAACGGTGCCGCTTATCTCAGCAATCTGCGCTTCACCTTTCGGCCTCCTTGCCTCAAATAGCTCAACTACACGCGGCAGACCGTGGGTGATATCCTCACCCGCAACACCTCCAGTGTGGAAGGTACGCATGGTAAGCTGGGTTCCAGGCTCGCCAATGGACTGAGCTGCGATGATGCCGACAGCCTCGCCAATATCAACTATGCGACCATTGGCCAAGCTCCAGCCATAACACTGGCGGCAGACACCGTATTTAGCGTTACAAGTTAGCACGGAGCGTACCATAACCTGTTTTACGCCAGCATCCTTAAGACGAGCAAGGTCAGGATTCTTAATCTCCGAGCCCCGGGCAAGGATGACTTCTTTGCTCTCCGAATGCACAACCGTCTCAAGAACGACCCTGCCTAAAAGACCATTCTTGTTTACCTCGCCTTCATCGTCCAGAACCCGCACCGGAATACCTTCCTCAGTGCCGCAATCTACCTCACGGATAATAACATCCTGCGAAACGTCGACCAGCCTTCTTGTCAGATAGCCTGAGTCTGCGGTTCTAAGTGCGGTATCCGCCAGACCTTTACGTGCACCGTGCGTGGAGATGAAGTATTCAAGAACCGTAAGACCCTCACGGAAGTTGGCCTTGATCGGGCGGTCGATAATATCTCCTTTCGGATTAGCAACAAGGCCTCGCATACCGGCTAACTGCCTGAGCTGCTTTAAATTACCGCGAGCACCAGAGTTTGCCATCATATAGATGGGGTTAAACTTATCGAAGTTATTCTCCATGGCCTCCGATACGTCCTCAGTAGCCTTGGTCCAAATATCGACAACCCTCTGGTGGCGCTCTTCGTTGGTGATAAGCCCACGCCTGTATTGCTTCTCTATTCTCTCAACGGCCTCTTCCGGCTCGTCAAGTATCTCCCACTTGTTGCTCGGGACTTTTACATCCTCAATAGCGATTGTGATGCCAGCTCGAGTCGCATAATGGAATCCGAGCGACTTGATCCGATCGAGAATCGCAACTGTCTCGCTCATTGATAGTTCTGCGGTTGCCTTCTCCACTATCCTAGCAAGCTCTTTCTTGCTGACTTCATAGTTTATGTACTCGAAGTTGCTGGGAAGTGCCCTGTTGAAGATGATCCTTCCAACAGTAGTCTCAAGTCGCGACCGCTCACCGTTTGAGCCTGTCTTCAAACGAAGCTCGATCTTCGCCTGAAGATCAACATCTCCGGACTCAAATGCAAGGATTGCTTCTTCCTCGCTTCCGAAGACCCTGCCTTCGCCCTTGCTGCCGTCACGCTGTGCCGTCAGGTAGTAAATACCCAAAACCATATCCTGGGTAGGCGTTACCAGTGGACGGCCATGAGCCGGCGAGAGTATGTTGTTTGCCGATAGCATAAGCACTCTTGCTTCAGCCTGTGCTTCGACAGAGAGCGGCAGGTGAACAGCCATCTGGTCTCCGTCAAAGTCGGCGTTAAACGCTGTACAAACAAGCGGATGTATCTGAATGGCTTTGCCCTCTACGAGAATTGGCTCAAATGCCTGGATACCCAGGCGGTGAAGTGTCGGTGCTCTGTTTAAGAGCACCGGGTGTTCCCTAATAACTTCTTCAAGAACATCCCAAACGATCGGCTTGGCCCTTTCTACCATCCTCTTAGCACTCTTTATATTCTGAACGTGGCCTAGGTCAACCAGCCTTTTCATTACAAAAGGCTTAAACAGCTCAAGAGCCATGACCTTAGGCAGACCGCACTGGTGCAGCTTAAGTTCAGGACCAACAACAATGACAGAACGGCCTGAGTAGTCAACCCTCTTGCCGAGGAGATTCTGACGGAAGCGGCCTTGCTTGCCCTTTAGCATATCGCTTAAGGACTTTAGCGGCCTGTTCCCGGGACCCGTTACCGGCCTTCCGCGACGGCCGTTATCAAACAGCGCATCTACCGCTTCCTGGAGCATCCTTTTCTCGTTGTTTACGATAATCTCCGGAGCACCAAGGTCAAGCAGTCTCTTTAGCCTGTTATTTCTATTGATAACCCTGCGGTACAGATCGTTTAGATCCGATGTCGCAAAACGGCCACCGTCAAGCTGCACCATCGGCCTCAAATCTGGCGGAATAACCGGAATAGCCTCAAGAATCATCCACTCAGGCCTGTTGCCGGACCTCTTAAACGAAGATACTACCTTGAGTCTTTTAACTGCCCGGCTCCTCTTTTGCCCGGTAGAAGTCTTAATTATATGCCTAAGTTCTGCTCCCTCTGAGTTAAGATCGATACTTGCAAGAAGCTCTTTTATTGATTCCGCACCCATACCGCCATGGAAATAGTCGCCATAGCGGATTTTTAATTCGCGGTATAGCTGTTCATCTGTGATAAGCTGCTTTGGCTGCAGAGCCTCAAAGGTTGCAAAGACTTTATTTAGCCACTCAATTTTGCGATTAGTATCAGCATTTATCTCTTTGACGTGTTTCTTATATTCGGACTCAATTTTCTTAATTTGTTGCTCTGGTGAGGCGCCGTCGGCAACCTCTATGCTCTCCCCTTCTTCTGGCTCTATCTCGCCGCGTGCAATAGCAATCTTACGCCGTCTTTCGTTCTCAAGATCAGCGATTTTATCGTCGGCCTGTTTCCTGAGCTCGACGATTTCTTCATCTAGTTCAACTTTAAGCTCAGGAATATCTCTTTCTCTTTGCTCTTCCTTAACATCCGTTATTATATACGCCGCAAAGTAGATGACTTTTTCAAGATCCTTCGGCGTAATGTCAAGTAGATATCCCATCCTGGAGGGTACGCCTTTGAAATACCAGATATGAGAGACAGGCGCAGCCAGCTCTATATGGCCCATGCGCTCACGGCGAACCTTAGAGCGAGTTACCTCAACGCCGCATCTTTCGCAAATAATGCCCTTAAACCTGACTCTCTTGTACTTGCCGCAGTAACACTCCCAATCCTTTGTTGGCCCAAATATCTTTTCACAGAAGAGGCCGTCCTTCTCTGGTTTCAGTGTACGGTAGTTTATAGTCTCAGGTTTTTTAACCTCGCCGTTAGACCATGCACGCACCTGTTCTGGCGATGTAAGACCAATTTTTAAGGCATCAAAGTTGTTAATATCTAACAAAGATTAACCTCCTGTTCGGTAATCTGTAATCGGAGGGTAGAAGGCAGATTTTCATATCTCCTTTTTAACTGAATTTCTTACCCTCGTTCTATACTCTTAATTATTTGTTCTTTTGAATCCAAATTTACTCTTCAGGTAAAGGTGACTCCGTAGCCTCCGATACGGAGGCTGCCTCACCGCGAAGATCGATGCCTAGCTCCTCCGCGGTCTTGAAGACATCTTCCTCGGATTCTTTCAGCTCAATTTCTTCGCCTTCCTCAGAGAGAACTTCAACATTAAGGCAAAGGCTTTGCATCTCTTTAACGAGAACTTTGAACGATTCTGGGATGCCCGGTTCCGGGATGTTCTCGCCTTTCACAATTGCCTCATACGCCTTAACTCTTCCGACCACATCGTCAGATTTTACCGTCAAAAGCTCTTGCAGTGTGTAGGCCGCACCGTAAGCTTCAAGCGCCCATACTTCCATCTCACCGAAACGCTGGCCACCGAACTGGGCTTTACCACCGAGTGGCTGCTGAGTAACCAGTGAATATGGTCCGGTGGACCTTGCGTGGATCTTATCATCAACAAGATGCAAGAGTTTTAGCATGTAGATATATCCTACCGTGATCGGCTCTCTAAATGGCTCACCAGTTCTTCCATCGAAGAGTTTGGTCTTGCCACTTTCTGGAAGGCTTGCTTTGGCCAGGTATTTTCTTATTTCTTGCTCGGTAGCTCCATCAAAGACCGGAGAGGCAATAAATACCGGACCATTGCTCTTCCTGCCGTCCTCACTCCAGCCCTGCATGCCGGCCCAACCTAAATGCGTTTCAAGAACCTGGCCTATATTCATTCGAGACGGCACACCTAGCGGGTTGAGAATAATGTCAATCGGTGTTCCATCTTCCAAAAACGGCATGTCCTCTTCGGGAAGAATCTTAGAAATAACACCCTTGTTCCCATGGCGCCCGGCCAGCTTGTCGCCCTCAGCTATCTTTCTTTTCTGCGCGACATAAACCCTGACTAGCTGATTTACCCCTGGCGCAAGTTCGTCGCCAGCGTCGCGCTGGAAGACCTTAACGTCGATGACAGTTCCGCTCTCTCCGTGCGGAACCTTAAGAGATGTATCTCTTACTTCTCTTGCCTTCTCACCAAAAATAGCCCTTAAGAGCCTTTCTTCTGCCGTTAGTTCAGTTTCACCTTTCGGTGTAACTTTTCCAACAAGGATATCGCCTGGATTAACCTCTGCACCAATGCGGATGATACCGCGCTCATCAAGGTCCTTTAGTACCTCTTCGCCGACGTTTGGTATATCTCGGGTAATCTCTTCGGGCCCTAGTTTGGTATCACGCGCATCTACCTCATGCTCCTCTATGTGTATTGAGGTTAGGATATCTTCTTTGACAAGCCGCTCGCTTAAGATAATAGCATCCTCATAGTTATAGCCTTCCCATGGCATAAACGCAACAAGCAAGTTTCTACCTAAAGCGAGCTCTCCGTGATCTGTCGACGGGCCATCAGCTAGCACTTGCCCCTTCTTGACCTTTTGACCTTCACTGACTACAGGTTTCTGGTTAATGCAAGTTCCTTGATTAGAGCGGCGGAATTTAGAAAGTTTATAAACATCAACATGGCCGTCCTTTTTCTCTACAATAATTTCATCAGCCGAAACATAGGTCACAGTCCCAGCATTTTCTGCAACGATAATCTCACCAGTATCCCGCACCGCTCTATGCTCGACTCCTGTTCCAACAATCGGAGCCTCAGTTCTCAAAAGCGGCACAGCCTGTCGCTGCATATTGGAACCCATTAGCGCACGATTTGCATCGTCGTGCTCTAGGAATGGAATCAAAGCGGTGGCTACGGAAACCGTCTGCTTCGGAGAAACATCCATGTAGTGAACCTTCTTAGGCTCGACAGTATCGATTTCCTCGCGGATCCTGACTAAAACCCTTTCATTTAGAAACCTTCCAGTTTTTTCGCTAAATGGCTCATTAGCTTGCGCGATTATGTACTTATCCTCATCATCAGCTGTCAGATAGTGGATTTCGTCAGTAACCCTTCCATTTTCAACCTTACGGTAAGGTGTCTCAATAAAACCAAATGGGTTTATCCTTGCGTAAGTTGCCATTGAACCAATAAGTCCAATGTTTGGGCCCTCAGGCGTCTCGATAGGGCACATACGGCCGTAGTGAGACGGGTGAACATCTCGCACTTCAAAACCAGCCCTCTCCCTCGAAAGGCCACCCGGCCCAAGAGCGCTCAAACGGCGTTTATGGGTTAGACCTGCAAGTGGGTTGGTCTGATCCATAAACTGAGAAAGCTGGCTGCTTCCAAAGAACTCTTTAATGGACGCAACAATCGGACGGATGTTTATAAGAGTCCTTGGAGTCATTGTTTCAATATCAAGCGTAGTCATGCGCTCACGAACAACCCTTTCCATTCGCGCAAGACCGATACGGAATTGATTCTGTATAAGCTCGCCAACAGAGCGAACGCGCCTGTTGCCAAAATGATCAATATCATCAACATTGATAAAATCAAAGCGATCGGTAAACAAAGTTGGGTCTAATAAAGCGCACATGTATTGAATTGTTGCAAGGATATCATCGCGCGTTAAAACTGTCGTATCAGCAGAAACTTTCAAGTTAAGCTTTTTGTTTACCTTATAGCGACCTACCTTGGCAAGGTCGTACCTCTGCGGATTGAAGAAGAGATTTTCAATCAGGGAACGAGCGCTCTCAATTGCCGGCGGCTCACCCGGGCGCAGACGCTTATAGAGCTCAACCATTGCTTCTTCACGCGTCTCGGTGAAGTCTCTATCCAGTGTCTGCTTGATGGGCTCAGCATTATTAAAAAGCTTGAGTATCTCATCATTAGATCCAAAGCCGAGCGCTTTTAGCAGGATCGTAGCAGGCTGTTTACGCTTGCGGTCAACGCGGACGCTAATTACATCTCTCTTGTCGGTTTCAAGTTCAAGCCACGCGCCGCGGCTTGGGATAATTTTTCCAAAGTAAAGTATCTTGTCGGAGTGCTTATCGACCTCACGGTCAAAGTAAACTCCTGGCGAGCGCACGAGCTGGCTCACTACTACACGCTCAGTTCCGTTGATGATAAACGTTCCCTTGTCGGTCATCATCGGGAAGTCTCCCATGTAGACTTCCTCTTCCTTAATCTCTCCCGTCGCTTTGTTAATAAGGCTTACAGTCACATCCAACCGCGCCGAGTAGGTCATGTCTCTTTCTTTACACTCACTCACGCTGTGTTCAGGATTGCCAAACCTGTACTTTCCAAACTCAATTGCAAGGTTTCCGGTAAAATCCTCGATCGGGGATATATCCCGGAAAGCTTCAGCTAGGCCCTCCTCCACAAACCATTTAAACGAGTCCACTTGAACAGAAATCAGGTTTGGAAGTTCTAAAATGTCGGGAGTTTTGGCAAAACTCAGTCTAGTTCTTAAACCTAAATCATTTCGCAAGAGACGGTTTCACTCCTTAATCGTAATGTGGGAACATATAAACGCAAAATAACAGCATAGCAGAATCTCTATGCTGTGTCAACATAAATAGAGGCCAAACATGTAATTCAGTGGGTGAGAACTTGTTCTCACCCACTCAAATATACTATTTGAACCCAAAAAGCTCAAGGATAATATTACCAGATTTTGAATTTTATTTAAGCTCAACAGTTGCTCCAGCTGCTTCAAGCTGGGCTTTAATTTTCTCAGCCTCGTCCTTTGTGACGCCTTCTTTGACCGGCTTAGGAGCGCTATCCACCAAGTCCTTCGCCTCTTTTAGGCCCAGACCGGTAATAGCCCTAACCTCTTTAATAACCTGGATCTTCTTGTCGCCTGCGCTCGCAAGAATAACGTCAAAGGAGGTCTTCTCTTCCTCTGCGGCAGCCGGAGCGGCGGCGGCACCTGGAGCGGCGGCAACAGCTACCGGAGCGGCAGCAGTTACGCCAAATGTCTCCTCAATAGCCTTAACTAGATCGTTGAGCTCAAGAACCGTCATGTTCTTGATAGCTTCCAATATCTGTTCATTAGTAAGTTTGGTCTCTGCCATTTTATATTCCTCCTAAACTATCTTCTTTATTCTTTAGGACTTTAAGATTTTCCTTGATTTAAGGTATAGCCCTATTCTTTGATTTTGGCCGATAGCCAACTAGTTACTAGCTAACATTTTTCGAGGTAGCTTTTCTTCAAAGCAGCCTTTATTTCTCAGTCTCCTGGCCCTTGTCTACTTGCCTGCACTTACGCGCTTTTCTGTTGCGCCACCTGACTAAGCACCCTTGCTAAGCCAGCGGTAATCTGATTCAGGCTAGCGGCCAGCCCATACAATGGGCTCTTCAAGCCGCCTATAAACATAGCAAGCAAAACATCTCTCGGTGGTATGGTAGCCATACTCTCGACCTGTTTGCCATCAACAACCTTGCCTTCAACAACTCCGCCTTTAAGCTGCAATATTTTGCTGACCTTGGCAAAATCGACAAGAGTCTTTGCTGGTGCAACCGGATCCTCATAACTTAAGGCCATGGCTGTTGGGCCAACCAGATAAGAATCAAGGTCGGATAGATTTAGTTCCTTTGCGGCAATCTTTGCCAGCGTGTTCTTGAATACCTTGTATTCGACACCCTGAGCCCGAAGCTTTGTGCGCAACTCACTTATCTGCTCGAAACTAAGACCCCGGTAATCGGTCAGAATAACACTTTTCGCCTTTTCGATTTTCTCCTTGATCTCTCGTACAGTAGCCTCTTTCTCCGGACGAGCCATTTTCAACCTCCTCCCATGCCAAGCAAAAGATTAAAATAAAAGCCTCCTGCCAAAGACAGGAGGCTAGATTATCAACTCAAAATATGATGATATGATTATTTCTAATACTCACCTCGGTAGGCATCTTATTAAGCCATGCAGGCACCTACTGTCTCCGGCATCGATATTCAATTAACTTTTATTTTATATCAAACGCGATGGCTTTTCGTCAACATCTATTTAGCAGATATCCCCTGGCCTACAACCCCAGACTCTTTAATTAACTTGCTGCTTCTTCCTCCATAAGGTCGCGGGTCTTGGTTGTATCAACCCTGATACCCGGGCTCATAGTTGCGCTGATGCTAATACTCTTGATGTACTTACCTTTGGCTGCAGCTGGCTTTGCCCTTATAATCTCCTCAATCAAAGCCTGATAGTTGCCAATCAGTTTCTCAACAGGAAAAGATAGCTTGCCGATAACCGAGTGAACAATTCCAAATTTATCAACCCTGTACTCGATCTTTCCGGCCTTAACATCCTTTACGGTCTTGCCTACATCAAACGTTACGGTTCCGGCCTTCGGGTTTGGCATCAGGCCACGCGGTCCAAGGAGCTTACCAAGTTTACCAACCGTTGCCATCATATCCGGAGTTGCTATGGCAACATCGAAGTCAAAGAACCCGCCCTGAACTTTTTCTGCGAGATCGGCTGCTCCAACAATGTCGGCTCCTGCGGCCTCGGCTTCTTTAGCCTTTTCGCCTTGAGCAAATACGGCAACCCGAACGGTTTTACCGGTTCCATACGGCAAAGAGACTGTTCCTCTTACCTGTTGGTCCGCCTTTCTCGGATCTACGCCAAGTCTGATATGGACCTCTACGGTTTGATCAAACTTTGCTTTGGCAATCTCTTTTAAGAGTCTGATCGCCTCTAACGGTGAGTATAGCTTTTGTTTGTCGATTTTTTCCTGTTGCTCGCGGTATTTCTTTGATAGCCTCATTATTCATTCCTCCTTGTGGTGATAACGACTTTTTATGGTCTCCCACTCAAGCAAGCTACTGCTTGCCTGAATTTTCTTACTTCCAAAAAACTGTTCAATCTTTTGGCTGTTAGCTATTAGCCAGCGGCTGAAAGTTAAAAATTACCCGGCGACTTCAATTCCCATGCTTCGCGCCGTGCCCTCAATGATCTTCATCGCCGCCTCGATATCGTTGGCGCTTAGGTCTTGCATCTTTGTCTCTGCAATCTGGCGTATCTGGTCTTTGGTGATTTTTGCAACTTTGTTTTTATGAGGCTCACCCGAGCCCTTCTCAATTCCAGCCGCCTGCTTTAGTAAGAAGGCCGCTGGTGGTGTCTTTGTGATAAAGCTAAATGAGCGATCTTCATAAACAGTGATTTCTACCGGGATGACCGTTCCAGCTCTATCAGATGTCTGGGCGTTAAACGCCTTGCAGAACTCCATGATATTTACGCCATGCTGACCTAGAGCCGGACCTACCGGTGGTGCCGGATTTGCCTGGCCGGCAGGTATCTGCAGCTTGATCTTAGCCATCATCTTCTTCGCCACTTCGATTCTTCCTTTCCTTTAAACCAATAATCTAAGCTATTAGCTTTCAGCCATCAGCACTCAGCTCAAATACAAGGATTTATGCTGATAGCTGACGGCTGAAAGCTGGTCCTCATGTAACTAAAGCTTCGCCACCTGATCAAAGTTAAGCTCAGCTGGAGTCTCTCGCCCAAAGATGGATACCATCACTCTGACCTTGCTCTGGTCAACATTCACCTCAGCAATAGTGCCCGTAAAATCGGCCAGTGGGCCGGAGATAACCTTGACCGTCTCTCCCTCTTCAAACTCGACCTTTGGTTTCGGTTTCTCAAACGCCGGCCTTTGAAGAATCTTATCGACCTCTTGGGCAGAAAGAGGTGTGGGTTTTGCATTGGAGCCGACAAATCCGGTAACCCCCGGTGTGTTCCTTACCACATACCACGAATCGTCATCTAATTCCATTTGAACCAGGATATAGCCCGGGAACACCTTTCGCTCGGTTATCGTTTTCTTGCCACCCTTGATCTCCATGACTTCCTCGGTGGGAATGACCACTTCAAAGATCTTATCCTCCATTTCCATCGAGGATATACGGTGCTCTAGATTTGTTTTTACTTTATTCTCGTAACCCGAATATGTGTGTATTACGTACCATTGCTTTGCCATATTGATAATTAAGAGCCTTTACGGCCCCTCCTCCTATACTGAGATTAGCCTAATAATGGTTGCAAAAATCAAATCAACTATCCCTATAAACACTGCAAAGAAAGCTACCGCTACAAGAACAACTACTGTCGATGAGACAACTTCAGCCCGGCCAGGCCAGTTGACTTTGCCAAGCTCGATTCTTACATCCTTTATAAACCTTCTAACCGAATCAAAACCCCTGCTTTTTGCAGGAGAACCTTTTGTCATAGCTTTCTTATCAGCCATATTTATTCCTTCCCCACTCTAGATACCAGAAACTAGATAAAACCATCTGCTTAAATCTCTTATACTTTAAACCCACACTCTAGACCTTCGTCTCTAGCCTCTAGTCTCTAGTTTCTAGTCTCAAGTCTCTAGCCTGGCAGGGCTGGAGGGATTCGAACCCCCAACACCCGGTTTTGGAGACCGGTGCTCTAACCAATTGGAGCTACAGCCCTTAATTCGCGACAATCGTAGTTTAAACAACGACTGCCGTGCTTCAATCCTGTTTAGAAAAGTATAAATTAGCGTGTTTCCCTGTGTAAAGTATGGGTTCCGCACCACTTACAGAACTTCTTCATTTCCATGCGATCAGGCATTTTTCTCTTATTCTTATCCGTTGTATAGTTCCTGCGCTTGCATTCGGTACACGCTAGAGTAACTAGATCGCGCATTTTTCCTCCTAATTATTTAAAATAAATAACCCTATTATTTAGACAAAAAACATATGGTAGTGTACACTGTACTACTGTCAATGTCAATAGCCATGCACTCCAAAGTATTGCCTATTAATACCCTAGTGAGCCAGTTAAAATACCGCCCAATAGTACTCAATAGTAAACAGTACTTTTTAGAAATAAAGACGGGCAGCCTACCGCCCGTCTTTATTAAAGTTAAATCGGATTTAAGAAAATCAATTACTTAATAATGCTTGTAATCCTTCCCGCACCAACAGTTCTGCCGCCTTCCCTGATAGCAAAGCGCAGTCCTTCCTCCATTGCAATAGAGGTGATAAGCTCAACGGTTAGCTCTACATTGTCTCCCGGCATAACCATCTCAGTGCCCTCAGGCAGGTTTGCTACCCCGGTTACGTCAGTTGTTCTGAAGTAAAACTGCGGGCGGTAGCCGTTAAAGAAGGGGGTGTGGCGGCCGCCTTCCTCTTTTGTTAGAACATAGACCTGGGCTTTGAAGTTGGTGTGAGGGGTGATAGACTTTGGCTGGGCAAGAACCTGGCCACGCTCTACCTCGTCCCTGCCGATACCCCTTAAAAGAACTCCAACGTTGTCTCCAGCCTGGGCCTCATCTAAGAGTTTCCTAAACATCTCAAGGCCTGTTACAACGGTCTTTTTAATCTCAGGTGCGATTCCAACTATCTCTACCTCTTCGCCAACCTTGATCTTGCCACGCTCGACCCTTCCGGTAACAACAGTTCCGCGACCGGTAATGGTAAATACGTCCTCAATCGGCATCAAAAATGGTTTGTCTATATCCCGCTCAGGGGTTGGGATATAGGAGTCTACCGCATCCATAAGCTCAATGATAGACTTTGCTGCCTCTGGGTCTCCCTCTAGAGCTTTTAGAGCAGAGCCCTTAACAATTGGGATTTCATCCCCTGGGAACTCGTATTCGTTAAGTAGATCTCTTACCTCCATCTCGACAAGTTCCAAGAGTTCAGGGTCATCTACCATATCTACTTTGTTTAAGAAGACTACGATGTAGGGAACACCGACCTGTCTTGCCAGAAGGATATGCTCCCTGGTCTGTGGCATCGGCCCGTCTGCTGCAGAGACAACCAGGATTGCGCCATCCATCTGGGCAGCACCGGTTATCATGTTCTTTACGTAGTCAGCGTGCCCTGGGCAGTCTACGTGTGCATAGTGGCGGCTCTCTGTTTCATACTCGACGTGAGCAATTGCAATTGTGATGCCCCTCTCCCTCTCTTCTGGGGCGTTATCGATTGAATCAAAGGATCTGAATTCGGCCTGTCCCTTCTCTGCTAATACCTTGGTGATAGCTGCAGTCAAGGTTGTTTTGCCATGGTCTACGTGACCGATGGTTCCGATATTCATGTGGGGTTTTGTGCGCTCAAACTTAGCTTTGGCCATATGTTTTTCCTCCCTAAAAGATTTAACTTTCTTATTTTAAGGGCTTAGTTTATATACGAAAACCAAGAGTTGATAAATCTAAACACTTTTCCCTGGATTAAATCCTTACACTACAGGCCGCGAATTATATCTAGAGATATAGAGCGATGAGCTGTAATTAAAACGAAAATCGATCATTGACAATCGACCGAATCTTAAAATAGCTCGGGTCAATAAGCCCTCACTTTCTAACTTTCCCTCAATAATTCAATCGGTTTTCTGCTTTGATTTTCGATTCTTGAGAAAAACCGCCCAAAGGGCGGTTTTTTTGTAGCGGTGGGAGGATTTGAACCTCCGACGCCACGGGTATGAACCGTGTGCTCTAACCAACTGAGCTACACCGCCTCACCGAGCCCGCGAGCGGACTTGAACCGCTGACCCCTTCCTTACCATGGAAGTGCTCTGCCGACTGAGCTAAGGGGGCGAGGCCCGGTAAGGATAGCCGCCGCGACCGCCCCGACGGACCCGGAGACGCCCGTGCTGCGAACCCGCCTGGTCGAGCCCCGCGACGCCGAGGCGATCCGGGGGATCTACAACGTCGAGGTGCTCGAGTCGACCGTCACCTTCGACCTCGTGCCGCGCTCGCCGGCCGAGCAGCTCGCCTGGGTGGAGGCGCACTCGGGCGGCCACCCGGCGATCGTCGCGGTGGACGCGGCCGACCGGGTGCTCGGCTTCATCCTCCTCCAGGCGAGTAGCAGCCTCCAGACGCCGCTGTCGTTCGCAGCGATCGCCATTCTCACCATCATCGGGGTCGTGCTGTACTACCTGCTCGAGCTGCTTGAGCACCTGCTGATCCCGTGGCACGTCTCGAAACGTCAACCCGGCGCTGGACCAACCCTGTAGTTGGCCTGGCAGGGATGTCCAGGTCAAAGAAAGGAGGAACGATGAAGGTGCTCTCGCGGTGGTCCCTCGCGGCAGCGTGCGCAGTGCTGCTGGTTGCCTGCGCGCCAGCGGCGCAGCCGGCTGCCCCCTCGGTGGCGGGAGGAGCCAGTGGCACCGCCCCCAGCCCCCCGGTTGACCTCGCCTTCCGGCTCAACTGGACCAAGTACGGTGAGCACGCCTTCTTCTTCGTCGCGCTGGAGAAGGGCTTCTACCGGGAGCAGGGGCTGAACGTCACGATCAACGACGGCAGCGGCTCGGCAACGGTCGCCAAGCTGATCGGCGCTGGCACCGATCCGATCGGGTACGTGGATACCCCCACGATGATGCAAGCAGTGGCAGCGGGGGTGCCGATCAAGAGCGTGCTCGTCATCCAACAGAAGAACCCCTCAAGCGTCATCTACCGCCTCGATAACCCGATCCGCACCGCCAAGGACCTGGAAGGCAAGAAGATCGCGCACACCGCGGGCGATAGCTTCGGCGCGCTCTTCCCGGCACTGGTTGCGGCCAACAACCTCGATATGTCCAAGATCCAGCTCGTCTCCCTGCCGACTGCTGCCGCCAAGGAGACGGCGCTCCTGCAGGGGCAGGTCGATGGCATGATGGGGTTCTACAACGATCAGCCGCTGCGGATGATGAAGAACACCGGCGTCAAGCTGAGCTGGCTGAAGTTCTTCGACTGGGGAGTGAACGTTCTCTCGACTGGGGTGGTAGTCAACGAGGAGTTCCTCAAGACGAAGCCAGAGATCGTGCGCAAGTTCGTGGCGGGCACCGTCAAGGGGATCGAGTAGAGC